>DATCLH010000286.1:0-1516 GCA_036564035.1 Thermaerobacter sp. | reverse complement strand
CCCTGACGGATGCCGGCGCTGGCCAGGGCCAGCTTGGTCGGGATCAGCTCGGGGTGGAACCCCACCAGGGTGATGTACAGGCCCGGCAGGGCCAGGGAGATGAACAGGCCGACGATGCGCAGCAGGCGGACCGCCGTCCCCTGCCAGAAATTGACGTAGTAGTCGTCGGGGCTCTGGTACAGCTCGGCCAGGGACGTGGGCACGAACAGGGCGAAGGGGCTGCGGTCGACCAGGACGACCACCCGGCCCTCCAGCAGGGCGGCGGCCACCTTGTCGGTCCGCTCGGTGGCCTGGACCAGGGGGAAGATCGACGCCTTGCGCCCCGTCAGGTACTCCTCCACCGTGCCGCTCTCGATGATCGCCTCGGCGTCGATGCTCTGCAGCCGTTCCCAGACCTCGTCCACGATGGGTTGGGGCGCCAGGTTCTCGATATACACCATGGCGACCGGCGTGCGGGTGCGCTTGCCCAGTTTGATCTTGCGAACCCGCAGGGACGGGTCCCGGATCCAGCGCCGGATCAGGGCCAGGTTGTCCGAGAGGGTCTCCACCAGGCCTTCCCGGGGCCCGCGGATGGTGCGCTCGGACTCGGGCTCGTCGGGCTGGCGCTTCGGCCAACCCTCGGCCCCGAAGGTCAGGATGTCGGGGACGCCGGCCACCACCAGGGCGGCCTTCCCCTCCAGGACGGCCTGGGCCGCCTGCCGGTAGGAGCGGGTCCGCCGGACCTCGGTGGCGATGGTGATGGCCTGGCGCAGTTCCCGGGTCAGCCGGCCGGCCACCTCCGGCGGAAGCACCGGCTGCCGGGTCCCGTGCTCCGGCGGGCGGGCGCCCCCACCGGCTCCGGTCCCGTCCCCCGGGTGGGACACCCCCCGGTGCCGCCGCGGTCGCAGCGCCCCTTCCGCCCCGGCCCCGTTCTGGGCGGTCGGTTCCTCCCCGGTCCGGGCTGCCGGCGGTTGCCCCGCCGGGGTGCCGGCTTCGGCGGCCGGCTTGCGGCCGGCCGCCCAGCGGGCCGCCGCCAGCCGCTGCAGGGGCTCCAGCACCGCCTCGCTGACGAACTTGGGGTCGACCACCCCTTCCGCGTAGACCACCAGCCCGGAGAGGAGGCCGAAGTGGAAGGGCCTGTAAACGATGTCGTCGCTGGGACCGATGTAATAGGCGAGCTGGCGCCGCGCCCGCTGCAGGTCGTGCCGGGCGGGCCCGGTCAAGCGGCGGTAGCCGCCCGGAGCCTCTTGGGCGTGGTCCAGCAGGGTGTCGATGGCGGCCAGGGTGCGCCGGGTGTGGCGGCGCAAGAGCTTGAGGGCCCTCCGAGACGTGGGGTCGATGTGGGTGGCCGGCACGTCGCGCCGCTTGCCGCCGACCGGTGGCGTCGGCGGCAGCATGTTGGCCACGGCCCACCATCCCGCCGGGCCGTCGTAGCGGATCTCGGTGATCCCCCGGGCCCGGGGGCCCACTTCGGCCCCGTGGCCGCGCAGGCCGGCCCGCTCCGGAGCCCCGGCGGCCTGGCCGGTCGACGCCCGCC
>DATCLH010000285.1:0-9737 GCA_036564035.1 Thermaerobacter sp. | reverse complement strand
GGCGCAGGGCCTTCGGAAGGCGAAGGGCGTGACGAAGTTCTGAAATAGAGAATTTCTATCAATTCATCCTCCGCCCGTGCTAAAGTGAAGCCGAGGAGGCGACCCCTGGTGGCAGAGGCCCGGTCGACGGCCTGGCTCGAGGAACCCGCCCGGCGTCCCGCCGGCGACGGGGCGGCGGTGGAACCCCGCCGGCCCGCTCCCCGGGGCGAACCGGCCGGCCCGCGCCGTCCCGGCATCCCCATCCGGGATGCCCGGCGTCCCGGGCGCCTCCTCGAGGGGTGGCTGCCCTCCGTGGGGCCACGGCCGCCCTGGTGGCTCGTCGTGCCCGCCGCCCTGGTGGCGCTGGCCATGGTGCTGCCGGTGGCGTACCTGTTCATCCGCACGGCGGGCGCCTGGGACCGGGTGGCGGAGCTGTTGCTGCGGCCGCCCACCTGGGCCATCGCGGCCCGGTCCCTGGGGCTGGTGGCCGCCGTCACCGCCACCGGGATCGGGCTGGCGGTGCCCCTGGCCTGGCTCGTGGTGCGGACGGACCTGCCCGGCCGGCGGTTCTGGTCCGTGGCCACGGTGCTGCCCCTGGCGATCCCCAGTTACGTGGGCAGCTTCCTGTACGTGGTTGCTGCGGGCCCCCACGGCCTGCTGCAACGGCTCCTGGCCCCCCTGGGCGTCCAGCGGCTGCCTGACCTGCACGGGTTCTGGGGCGCCTACCTGGTCATGACCTTGTTCACCTATCCGTACATCCTTTTGCCGGTGCGGGCGGCCCTGGCCCGGCTCGATCCGGCCCTGGAGGAGGCGTCCCTCAGCCTGGGGCGGGGGCGGGCGGCCACCTTCTGGACCGTCATCCTGCCCCAGCTGCGGCCGGCCATCCTGTCGGGGGCGCGGCTGGTGGCCCTGTACACCCTGGCCGAGTTTGGCGCCGTGGCGACCCTGCGCTACGAGACCTTCACCTGGGCCATCTACGTCCAGTACCAGGCGGCCTTCGACCGCGCCACCGCGGGGGGGCTGGCCCTGGTGCTGGTGGCCGCCGCCCTGGGCATCCTGGGCCTCGACGCGCTGCTGCGGGAGCGCTGGCGCTATCACCGGGACACGCCGGGGACGCCGCGGCCGCCGGCGCCGGTGCCCCTGGGCCCGTGGCGCGGGCCGGCCCTGGTCTTCTGCGGGGCCGTGGTCCTGCTGGCCCTCGGCATCCCCCTGGGGGTGCTGGCCTACTGGGCCGTGCGCGGCGCCCTGGAGGGCAGCTGGTGGGAGCTCCTGGGCCCGGCCACCCTCAACTCCCTGGGGGTGGCCGCCCTGGCCGCCGCCGGCACGGTGGCCGCCGCCCTGCCCGTCGCCATCCTGGGGGCGCGCTACCCGGGCTTCTGGAGCGGGGTGGTGGAGCGGGCCAGCTACGTGGGCTTCGCCATCCCGGGCATCGTCATCGCCCTGGCCATGGTCTTCTTCGGGGTCCGCTTCCTCGGGCCCCTGTACCAGACGGTGGCCCTGCTGGTGGCCGCTTACGGGATCGTCTTCCTGCCCACGGCCCTGGGCCCCCTGCGGGCCTCCTGGCTGCAGGTGGACCCCAAGCTGGAGGAGGTCGCCCGCACCCTGGGGCGCCGGCCCTGGCAGGTCCTGCGCGAGGTGACGTTGCCCCTGGTGCGCCCGGGGCTTCTGGCCGGGGCGGGCATGGTCTTCCTGGTGACGTTGAAGGAATTGCCCTTGACCCTGATCTTGAGCCCGGCGGGATTCAGCACCCTGGCCACCTCGGTCTGGAACTCCATCTCCGAGGCCTTCTTCGGCCAGGCGGCGGTCAAGTCGCTGCTGTTGGTGGCGGCGTCGGCCGCCTCCGTGATGCTGATCCTCCGCCGCGAGGGGGAGTGGGAGGCGTGAAGGACACCGCGACGCCGGTCATCCGCTGCCGCGGGCTGGTCAAGCGCTTCGGCGCCACCGAGGCCGTGGCCGGCCTGGACCTGGACGTGGAGCGGGGCGAGGTCCTGGTCCTGGTGGGGCCCAGCGGGTGCGGCAAGACGACGACCCTGCGCCTGATCGCGGGCTTCGAGACCCCCGATGCCGGCCGCATCGAGCTGGCCGGCCGGACGGTGGCCGGCGCCGGCCGGCCGGTTCCTCCCGAAGCGCGCCGCGTCGGCCTGGTCTTCCAGGAATACGCGCTCTTCCCCCATCTGACGGTGGCGGAGAACATCGCCTTCGGCCTGCCCCGGGGGCCCGAACGCCGGCGCCGGGTGCGGGAGATGGTCGAACTGGTGCGCCTGGAGGGCCTGGAGGACCGCTACCCCCACGAGCTCTCGGGCGGGCAGCAGCAGCGGGTCGCCCTGGCCCGGGCCCTGGCCCCGCGGCCGGCCATCCTCCTCCTGGATGAGCCGTTTTCCAACCTGGACGCCGACCTGCGCCGGCAGGTGCGGGAAGAGGTGCGGGACATCCTGCGCCGCACCGGCAGCACGGCCATCCTGGTCACCCACGACCGGCGGGAAGCCCTGAACCTGGGCGATCGGGTCGCCGTGATGCACCGGGGCCGGATCGAGCAGGTGGGGACGCCCGAGGCGATCTACTACACGCCCCGGACGCCCTTCGTCGCCGAGTTCATGGGGCCCGCCACCCTGCTGGAGGGCCGGGTCGAGCCCGGCGGCATCGCGACCGAGCTGGGGTTCTTCCGCCAGGGGGTCGGCCTCGCCCCCGGCGCGCGGGTGCGGGTGCTGGTCCGCCCCGACGACGTCACCCTGCAGCCGCTGGGCGCCGCGGGCCAGGCGGGCTCCGGCGGGTCGGGCGCCACCGGCGCCACCGGGATCATCGCCGGCCGCGAGCGCAAGGACGGCTACTACCAGTACCGGGTGCGCCTGGACAGCGGCACCGTGGTGGGCAGCGAGCTGGTCCACGTCTACGACTATCCCGTAGGTACGCGGGTGCGGGTGACCGTGGATCCCGGCCACCCCCTGCACTGGTTCCCCGCGGCGGACGAACCGGCCCCCTCCCGAGAGCCGGCCGCCGCCGGGGCGCCTGCCCCCGAAACCGGCGCGCCCAAGGGGACGGCGCGGCCACGGGCAGGCCGGCCGGCGGCGCCCGTCGCGGCAGGGGCGGCCGGGGGGCGGCGGCGGGGGGAGCGGCCATGAGCATGCGGCTTCTCATCACCGGCGGCGCCGGCTTCATCGGCTCCCACCTGGCCGAGCTGGCCCTGCTGCAGGGGGCCGACGTGGTGGTCCTGGACAGCCTGGCCGCCAACTACGATCCGGCCCTCAAACAGGCCAACCTGGAGCTGGTCCGGCTGCGGGCCAGCCGGGCGGCCGGGACGTTCCGGTTCGTCCGGGGGGACGTGCGCAACGGCGAGCTTCTGGACCGCCTCTTCGCCCGCCACCGGTTCACCCACGTCGCCCACCTGGCGGCCCTGCCGGGGGTCCGCCCGTCGCTGGCCGAGCCGCGGCGGTACCTGGAGGCCAACGTCGGCGGCACGGTGGCCCTGTTCGAGGCGATCCGGCGCTACGGCGGCCCCGTCCAGCGGGTCGTGGTGGCCTCGTCCTCGTCGGTGTACGGCGCCCAGCCCGGCCCCTGGCGGGAGGAGCTGCCGCCGGCGCCCCTGTCGCCCTACGCGGCCTCCAAGGCGGCGGCCGAGCAGTACGCCCTGACCTACCAGCGGCTGCTGGGCATCGGCGTGACGTGCCTGCGGTTCTTCACCGTGTACGGGCCCCGGCAGCGGCCCGACATGGCCATCGCCCGGTTCACCGCCCGGGCCCTGGCGGGCCAGCCGATCCCCGTGTTCGGCGACGTCCGCAGCCGGCGGGACTACACCGAGGTGGGCGACGTGGTGCGCGGCACCTGGGCGGCCCTCCAGGAGCCCGCCGAAGCCGGTTACCAGGTCTACAACCTGGGCAGCGGCCGGCCCGTGACCCTGCAGGAACTGATCGCCGCCCTGGGGCGGGTGCTCCACCGGCCCATCGCCCTGGACCTGCAGCCGCCGGCGCCCGGCGATGCGCCGGCCACCTGGGCCGACATCCGCCGGGCCCAGGAGCGGCTGGGCTACGCGCCCCGGGTGTCGCTGGAACAGGGCCTGGCCCGCTACGTGGCCTGGGTGCGGTGGAACCTGCCGGCCGGCCTCACCAGCCCGGGGCTGGGGCGGGGCTTGGGCCGGCGGCGCCGGCCCCGGGGCCTGGAGGGCCGGGAGTCGGGCGGCGGCTGACGGTCGCCGCCCGCGGTCGAGCCGGGCCCATCCCGCATCGGGGGCCGCGGCGCAGGAACCGGGGCGCCGGCGCAGGGAGATAAGCGCGATAGAGGAAGAGCTCGGTAGAGGAAGAGAGAGCATAGAAGATCGATGCCGTTCACGCGGTACAGCCGGTGAAAAGGGCCGCGGGGCAGGACGGGCGACGTCCTGCCCCGCGGCCGTTCTGCGCACCCGTTGGATCAGAGCCAGAGGGACGCCACGATGGGCGCGATCAAGAGGGCCACGATGTTGATGATCTTGATCATCGGGTTGATGGCCGGACCCGCCGTGTCCTTGTACGGGTCGCCCACGGTGTCGCCCGTGACCGCGGCCGCATGGGCCTCCGTGCCCTTGCCGCCGTAGTGGCCCATCTCGATGTACTTCTTGGCGTTGTCCCACGAGCCGCCGCCGTTGGTCATCTGGATGGCGATGAACAGCCCCGTCACGATGGAGCCGACGATCAGGCCGCCCAGGGCCTTGGGCCCCAGGGCCAGGCCCACCACGATGGGGCCCAGCACGGGGATCAGCCCGGGCAGCACCATCTCCCGCAGCGCCGCCCGGGTGACGATGTCCACGGCGCGGCTGTAGTCGGGCTTGGCCTTGCGCTCCATGATGCCGGGGATCTCCCGGAACTGGCGCCGGACCTCCTCCACCACGTCGAAGGCCGCCCGGCCCACGGCTTCCATGCTCATGGAGGCGAACAGGAAGGGCAGCACGCCGCCGATGAGAAGGCCCGCCAGCACGTAGGGGTCGCCCAGGTCGAAGGTCAGGGCCTGGGCGCCGGCCTTGCCCAGCTCCTCCACGTAGGAGGCGAAGAGGACCAGGGCCGCCAGTCCCGCCGAACCGATGGCGTAGCCCTTGGTCACCGCCTTCGTGGTGTTGCCCACGGCGTCCAGCTGGTCGGTGACCTCGCGCACCGAGTCCTCCAGGTCGGCCATCTCCGCCAGGCCGCCGGCGTTGTCGGTGATGGGCCCGTAGGCGTCCATGGTGACGATGATGCCGGTCAGGGACAGCATCGCCATGGCGGCGATGGCCACGCCGTAGAGCCCGGCCAGGTTGTAGGCCAGCAGGATCGCCACGGCGATCACCAGGGCCGGGACCGCCGTCGAGCGCATGCCCACGGCCAGGCCGGCGATGATGTTGGTGGCGTGGCCGGTCTGGGACGCATGGGCGATGTTCTGCACCGGCCGGTAGTTGGCCGAGGTGTAGTACTCGGTGATGATGATCATCGCCACGGTGACGCCCAGGCCGATCAGCGAGGCGTAGAACAGGCTCATGTCAAGCCCGAGCCACCGGGTGACGGCGAAGAAGCCCACCGTGCCGATCAGGCCGCTGGCCAGGGCGCCCTGGTACAGGGCCCGCATGATGCCCCCGGGCCGCGCCGGCGGCGTGGCCAGCACGCCGACGATGGAGCTGACGATGCCCACGGCGCCGACCAGCAGCGGGAAGTAGACGAACCGGGCGTCGCCAGCGAACTGGGGGGTCAGCAGGCCCAGCAGGATGGCGGCCACCGCCGTCACGGCGTAGGTCTCGAACAGGTCCGCCGCCATGCCGGCGTCATCGCCCACGTTGTCGCCCACGTTGTCGGCGATGACCGCGGGGTTGCGCGGGTCGTCCTCCGGAATGCCGGCCTCCACCTTGCCCACCAGGTCGGCGCCGACGTCGGCGGCCTTGGTGTAGATGCCGCCGCCCAGGCGGGCGAAGACGGAGATCAGGCTGGCGCCGAAGCCGAAGCCCACCAGGGCCGAGTTGTTCTCGGCGCCCGTCAGCCAGACCAGGGCCGTCACGCCCAGCAGGCCCAGGCCCACCACCATCAGGCCCGTGACGGCGCCGCCCTGGACCGCGACGCGGAAGGCAGCCGCCAGGCCCTTGCGGGCCGCCATGGCCGTGCGCATGTTGGCGCGCACCGCCACGTTCATCCCGATGTAACCGGCCGCCGCCGACAGCACCGCGCCGACGACGAACCAGATGGCGGTGGTGAGGCCGAGCCCAGGCGCCACGGCCAGCACCACGAAGAGGACCAGGGCCACCAGGGCCAGGGTCCGGTACTGGCGATTCAAGTACGCCGTGGCGCCGGCCTGGATGTGCCCGCCGATGTCGGCCACCGCCGGGTTCTCCACCGGCAGCCGGGTGATGCGGGTGGCAAAGAAGAGTCCGGTGAGGAGCGACAGCAGGCTCCCGGCCAGCGGGATCCAAAGGTAGCTATTCATGGGCGTTGCCCCGCTGCGAGGCGGGTCCCTCCTTTCTTCTCCCGACAAATGCTGACGGTCCGATGAACATGATAAAAGTGTTGGAGGAACCGGACCAGTCCTTGCATGAAAAGTGGCCTCCGGCAGTCTGTGCCGGCCGGGGCGGCCCCATGCGGGCCGCGGCCACGGAAGGGGCGGCCGGTGCCGCCAACGGGACAGGGAGTAAGCCGGCGCGCCAGCGGCGCGCCCGTGGGGAAGGAGGGCGGGCGGTGGAGCGGGGGACCCAGGCCAACGAAGCCCCTTCCCAAGGCATGGACGCCCCATCCCAGGGCCCGAAGGATGTCGGATCCCGCCGAGAGGCCGGGCCGCAACCCGCCGCGGAGTCGACCCCGGACGAACCGGCGGGAGGGCTGCGCGACCCCGAGCCGCCCGCACCAGCCCCGGCGCCCTCCGGCGCCGGGGAGGCCGGTTCGTCCAAGGAAGCCGCCCGCCGCCTGGTCTACCGGCGGCTGCGGGAGGCCGGCGCGGCCCGCTTCCCCTTCCCCATCGAGGGCCGCATCCCCAACTTCCGGGGGGCCGAGCGGGCCGCCGCCCGCCTGCGGGAACTGGACCTCTACCGGCGCGCCCGCGCCCTCAAGGTCAACCCCGACACGCCCCAGCTGCCGGTCCGGGCCATGGCCCTGGCTGACGGGAAGACCGTCTACATGCCCACGCCGCGCCTGCGCGGCGCCTTCCTGCGCCTGCGCCCCGAGGACGTGCCCCGCGGCGAGGAGCGCCGGGCGGCCCAGCTCAGCAAGGCCGCCGAATACGGCCGGTTCGTCACCCTGGACGAGCTGGCCCCCGAGGCGGCACCCATCGACCTGGTGGTGGCCGGCGCCGTGGCCGTGACCCGGGACGGGGCGCGGGCGGGGAAGGGGGAGGGCTACGCCGACTACGAGTACGGCCTTTTGCGGGAGCTCGGCCACCCCGAACTGCCCGTGGTGACCACCGTCCACCCCCTGCAGATCGTCGAGCGGCTGCCCGTCGAGCCCCACGACCTCTCGGTGGACGTGATCGTCACGCCGGACGAGGTGATTGCGACCCGCACCCCCTATCCCAAGCCCCAGGGGATCCGCTGGGAGGCGGTGACGCCGGAGGATCTGGAGGCCATGCCGGTGCTGCGCGAGCTGCGCGCCCTGCGCTGGGAGCGGATGGGGGTGCCCGACGTCCTGGCCCCCGGCCTGCGGGCCGTGTTCGTCGGGCTCAACCCGGGCCGGGCCAGCGCCACCGCCGGTCATCACTTCGCGGGGCCCAACAACCACTTCTGGCGGCTGCTGCACGAGGCCGGTTTCGTCCCGCGGGCCCTGCGGCCCGAAGAGGACGGGCTGCTGCCCCGCTGGGGCCTGGGCGTGACCAACGTGGTGCCGCGGGCCACCCGGGGCGAGGCGGACCTGACCTGGGACGAACTGGCCGCCGGCGGCGCCGCCCTGCGGGCGAAGATCGCCCGGTACCGGCCGCGGCTGGTCATCCTGCTGGGCAAGCAGGTCTACCGCGCCTACGCGGGCCTGCCGCGCACGGCCCGGGTCGGCTGGGGCCTGCAGGCCCGCCAGACGGTGCCGGGGGTGAGGGAATTCGCCGCTCCGAACCCGTCCAGCCGCAGCACGGTGCCCTACGCCGAGCGGCTCCGCCTGTTCCGGGAGGCCCGGTCGCTGATCGACGACGGGCTTGTTTCATCTTGAAATTATTTCACTTGACAATGGTCTGGGGCCCGCCTACGATCCCGATTATGAACGGTTGGGAGATCCTCCAGCACATCTGGCGCCTGCAGCAGGTGGTCCTGCGGGAGGCCTCGCCGTGTCTGGAGCGGCACGGCCTCTTCCGCATGGCTCCCTTCGCCCTGGCCATGGTGCGCCGTTGCGGCACCCCGTCGGGGGTGGCGGCGGCCCTGGGGCTGCCGGCGCCCACCGTCAGCCACATCCTGCGGCGGCTGGAGGCGGAGGGGTGGGTGACCCGCCAGGTCGATCCGGACGACCTGCGCCGCCACCGGCTGGCCCTGACCCCCTCCGGGCTGGAGGCGCTGCGGGCGGCCCGCAGCTGCCTGGAGGCGGCCATGGAGGGGCGCCTGGAGGCCCTGGCGCCCCCGGAGCGGGAGCAACTGGCCCGGCTGCTGGCCCGCCTGCATGGAGATCTCCCCGATCCTCCCGGAGAACCGCCCCGGGACCTTCGGGACGGGGCGGAATACGACGGTACGGAACGCGAAGGAGCGGTGTCCCGTGAAGGAGCGGAAGAAGCTGGTGACGCCGGCCGCCCAGGCCGGTGAGCCGGCGGCCGGGGCCGCGCCGGTGGGCGCCGGGACCGCCAAGACGGCGGCCGGGGCTACTGAGGTGACCAGGGCGGCGGAGGCGGCCGGTGCCGCGCCGGCCGCCGGGCCGCGCCCCGGCGAGCGGCGCCTGGCCATGATCGGCGTCATGCTGTGCATGTTCCTGGGTGCCCTGGACCAGACCATCGTCGCCACGGCCATGCCCCGGGTCGTCGAAGAGCTCCACGGCCTGGACCGCTACGCCTGGGTGGCCACGGCCTATTTGCTGGCCACGGTGGTCGCCCTGCCGGTCTTCGGGCGGCTCAACGAGCTGTTGCCGGGCAAGTGGGTCTTCACCACCGCGGCCAGCCTGTTCCTGGCCGGCTCGGCCCTGTGCGGCCTCTCGCCCAGCATGGATGCCCTGATCGCCTTCCGGGCCTTCCAGGGCATCGGCGGCGGCGGCCTGTTCGCCACCTCCATCACCACCATCGGCCTGCTCTACCCGCCCCGGGAGCGGGGGCGCGTGCAGGGCGTGTTCGCCGCCGTGTTCGGCCTCTCCAGCGTGGTCGGGCCGTGGGTGGGCGGCCTGCTCACCGACCACCTCAACTGGCGGTGGGTGTTCTACGTCAACATGCCCGTCGGCCTCGTGGCCCTCTACTTCCTGTTCCGGCACATGCCCCTCTTGCCGCCGCTGCGGCGCTCGCGCTTCGACCTGCCCGGGGCGGTGACCATGGCCCTGTGGACCGTCCCCTTGATCCTGGCCTGCTCGTGGGGCGGCTCCACCTACCCATGGGACTCGCCCCAGGTGCTGGGCTGCTTCGCGCTGGCGGCGGTGGGGCTCGGCCTGTTCATCCTGGTCGAGCGGCGCAGCGCCCAGCCCCTGTTCGACCTCACCCTGTTCGCCAACCCCACCTTCCGGTGGTCGGTGCTGGCGCTGCTCTTCTTCGGCGGCACCTTCCTGGGCAGCGTGATGTTCCTGCCCCTCTACCTGGTGCAGGTCAAGGGCTTCTCCGCCTCCAACTCGGGCCTGGCCCTGACGCCGCTGACCTTCGGCACCATGGCGGGCAGCCTGCTGGCGGGCCAGCTGGCC
>DATCLH010000284.1:0-2299 GCA_036564035.1 Thermaerobacter sp. | reverse complement strand
GGGAAGCCGATCAGGTCGGCGTCGTTGAACTTGACGCCCGGCCGCTCGTCCCGGTCGTCCAGCACGGCCTCCACGCCCGCCTCCAGCAGCTCCCCGTACACCCGCTCGGCCGCCTGGCGCTGGTCGGGTTCGGCATAGTTGACCGGCGTCACCACCACGTGGTAGGGGGCCACGGACATCGGCCAGATGATCCCCTTCTCGTCGTGGTGCTGCTCGATGACGGCGGCCACCGTGCGGGTGACGCCGATGCCGTAGCAGCCCATGACCATGGGCCGCTCCTGGCCGTCGGCGTCCTTGAAGGTGCAGCCCAGCGCCTCACTGTACTTGGTCCACAGCTTGAAGATCTGGCCGACCTCGATACCCCGGGCCGACGCCATGGGCGTGCCGCACTCGGGGCACGGGTCGCCGGGCCCCACCAGGCGCAGGTCCGTCACCCGGTCCGGGGTGAAGTCGCGCCCCGGATTGACGTTGAAGAAGTGGTACCCTTCCTCGTTGGCGCCGCAGGCCGTGTTGCGCAGGCCCATGACCTCCTCGTCGGCCAGGACCGGCACGCCCTTGAGTCCGACGGGTCCGGCGGAGCCCGTCGGCGCCCCGGCCACCTCCAGGACCTCTTCCCGGGTCGCCATCTTGACCAAGAGGGCGCCGGTGGCGTTCTTGAGCTTGACCTCGTTCAGCTCCCGGTCGCCCCGCACCAGGGCCGCCACCAGCTGGGGGTCGCGGCCCTCGTAGACCGCCCAGTAGAAGAGGATCTTGATCTGCCGCTCCGGCGGGATGCCCTCGGCCTCCGCCAGCTGGGCGATGGTGCGCACGCCCGGGGTCGGCCGCTTCTCCAGGGGGCGGGGCGCCTCGTCCATGGGCGGGGCGACGCGACTGGAGGCCTTTTCCACGTTGGCCGCGTAGCCACAGCCATCGCAGTATACGATCAGCGCCTCGCCGTAGTCCGCCAGGGCCATGAACTCGTGGGTGCCGGAGCCGCCGATGGCGCCGGGGTCGGCCGCCACGGGCCGGAAGATCAGGCCGCAGCGGCTGAAGATCCGGCGGTAGGCGTCGTCCATCGCCTGGTAGCTGCGCTCGAGGCCCTCGGCGTCCACGTCGAAGGAGTAGGCGTCCTTCATCACGAACTCCCGGGCCCGCATCACCCCGAAGCGGGGCCGGATCTCGTCCCGGTACTTGTTCTGGATCTGGTAGAGCAGCAGGGGCAGCTGCCGGTAGGAGGTCACCGTGGCCCGCACCAGGTCCGTGATGATCTCCTCGTGGGTCGGGCCCAGGCAGTACTCGCGGCCGTGGCGGTCCTTGAGCCGCCACATCTCCTCCCCGTACTCGGCCCAGCGGCCCGTCTCGCGCCACAGCTCCGCCGGCTGGACGATGGGCAGGCCCACCTCCAGCCCCCCCTTGCGGTTCATCTCCTCCCGGACGATGGCCTCGACCTTCATCACCGCCCGGCGCCCCAGGGGAAGCCACTCGTAGATGCCCGCCGTCACCCGCCGGATCAACCCCGCCCGCAGCATCAGGCGGTGGCTGGCGATCTCGGCCTCGGCGGGGTCGTCCCGCAGGGTGGGAATCAAAAGCCGGGTCCACCGCATGGGCTCCGCCTCCCGTCCTCGCGCAACGTCCAACAGGCCCGGCGTCGCAAGGCCCGATGTCAAAAAAGCCTTTCGCCCGGAACGGACGAAAGGCCGGCGTGTAGGACCCGGAACGGCGACGGCCGGGTTCGACCTGGGGGAACCTCCGGCCCAGCGTCCCAGGGCCTGTCCTGCCACCTTTCTCCTCTTATTCCTACCATGTCCCCTGGGGCGGGACAAGATTCGGCCGCCGGCCGGTCGCCGCCCCGCCGGCCGTCGCCCCGTCAGCCCCGGGCGGGCCGGCCGGTTCGGCGCCCGCGGCCCGCGGGCCGCCGGCCTGGCCAAAGCGGCGGGCCACGTAGGCCTCCAGGATCTCCAGGAAGCGGGGCACGATGTCGTCTCCCCGCAAGGTGGTGTACTTCTCCCCGTCGACGAACACCGGGGCCGTCGGCTCTTCAAAGGTGCCCGGGAGGGAGATGCCGATGTCGGCATGGCGGCTCTCGCCGGGCCCGTTGACCACGCAGCCCATGACGGCCACCCGCAGGTTCTCGACCCCTGGGTAGCGGCGGCGCCACTCGGGCATGCGCTGCTGGATGTAGGCCTGGACGTCGCGGGCCATCTCCTGAAAGAAGGTGCTGGTGGTCCGGCCGCAGCCGGGGCAGGAGCTGACCTGGGGCATGAAGGAGCGGAGCCCCAGGGACTGGAGGATCTGCTGGGCGACCCGCACCTCCTCGGCC
>DATCLH010000283.1:0-14844 GCA_036564035.1 Thermaerobacter sp. | reverse complement strand
GAGGCCCCCTATCCCCGCCACCCCTACGGGCGCAAGCGGCGCAAGCACTTCCTGGACGACCTGTTCGACTTCGACCTGCCCTTCTTCGACGACTGAAGGGCTCCCGGGAAGCGCACCCGCAAGCCGTGGCCGGGGGCGCTCCGCGGGGTGGGGGGTTGTCCCTGCTGACGGCCACCGGGGGCGCTTAGCGGGATGCGGGGTTGTCCCTGCGGGTTGACGGTCGCCGGGGGCGCTCCGCGGGGTTGGCCCTGCGCGCCGCCGACACCCGGGGTCACTCAGCGGGGTTGGCCCTGCGCGCCGCCGGCACCCGGGGCCGACTCCGCCGTCCCCGCCTCCGCCGTCCCGGCCTCCGCCGCCCCCGCCGCCCCGGCCGCCTGCCGGGCCGCCTCGTAGAGCAGGATGGTCCCGGCCATGGCCACGTTGAGGGACCCGATGCCCCCGGGCAGGGGGATCGCCACCAGGCCGGTGGCGTGCCGGGTCACGGTTTCGCTCACGCCGGCGCCCTCGTTGCCCAGGACCAGCAGGGCGGGGCGCCGCCAGTCCACGTCCCAGCAGGGCGTGGCGCCCTCCGCCTCGGCCACCCAGACGGCCAAGCCCGCCGCCCGGGCGGATGCGGCGGCCTCCGCCGCCGCATCCGCCCGGGCCATGGCCAGCCGCAGGCACGCCCCGGCCGACGCCCGCACCGCCCGCGGGTGAAAGGGGTCCACGGTACCCGGCACCAGCACCGCCCCCGCCGCCCCCAGCCCCTCCGCCGCCCGCAGCAAGGTGCCCAGGTTGCCCGGGTCCTGCACCCCGTCGGGCAGGATCGCCAGGGGCAGGCGGGACGCCGCGATCCGCCGCCACCAGGCGCCGTCCAGGGGCGCCGGTTCGTCCACGGCCACTTCCGCGACGATGCCCTGGGGCGTCTCGGTCAGGGCCACCAGCTCCAGAAGGCGGTCGGGAACCTCCGCCAGGGGGGTCCCCGCCTCCGCCAGCCGGCCCAGCAGGTCGGCGCCCGCCGGCGAGGCGGCGAAGGCGGCGGTGTAGACCGCCTGGCGGACGGGACGACCGGCGGCCAGGGCCTCGGCCACGAACCGCCGCCCCTCCACCAGGGTGGCCCCCAGGCGCCGCCGGTGCCGCCGCTCGTGGAGCTGGCGCAGGCGCTTGATCCGCGGGTTCTGGGGCGAGGTGATCAGCATGGCTTGTGGAACCCGACTCCTTTCCGGCGCCGCGGTGGGCCGCCGGCCCCCCAGCCTCCGAGCCCGGCGGGTGGCCCGGCCCCGGCCGGCTCAGAGGCCGAGTTCTTCCTGCATGCGGCGGATGTTCTCGTTGCTGCCGATGACGACCACCACGTCCCGGGCCTCGATGGTGGCCTGGGCCCCCGGAGCGACGATCACCTCGTCGCCGCGCCGCAGGGCGATCACCGTGACCCGGAAGCGGTTGCGCAGCCGCAGCTGCTCCAGGGTCTTGCCGACCATGTCGCCGCCGGCCTGCAGCTCGACCACGCTGATGTCGGGCGAGACCTCGATGAAGTCCAGGAAGTGGGCCGACACCATGCGCTGGGCGAGGCGGATCCCCATGTCGCGCTCGGGGAAGACGACCTTGTCGGCCCCGATGCGCTGCAGGACCCGGCCGTGATGCTCGCTAACGGCCTTGGCGACCACCCGCCGCACGCCCATCTCCTTGAGCATCAGGGTGACCAGCACGCTGGCCTCCAGGTCGCCGATGGCCACGACGACCACGTCGAAGTTGCGCAGGCCGAGGGACCGCAGCACGTCCTCATCGGTGGCGTCGGCGGTGACCACGTGGGTCGCATGCTGGACCATGTCCTGGACCGTCTGTTCATCGGAATCGACGCCCAGCACGCTGAAGCCCATCTCGTACAAGGTCGTGGCCACCGCCCGGCCGAAGCGGCCGAGGCCGATGACGGCGAACTCCCGGACGGGCATCGGCCCATCCCCTCCTCCCAATGGCGGTCATCCCACCAGGACCCGTTCCTCCGGATACCGCAGGGCCCGCGGCCGGCGCCCCCGCTGGGTCAGGGCCACGGCCAGGGTCAGCGGGCCGACGCGGCCGGCGTACATGGTTAGCAGGATCAGCACCTTGCCCACCGGGGACAGATCCGGGGTGATCCCCAAGCTGAGGCCCACGGTCCCGAAGGCGGAGACCACCTCGAAGATCGTCGCCTCCAGGGAGTGGTGATCCCACAGCAGCATGGCCACGGTCACGGCCAGGACCAGCCCGGCGGCGATCACCGCCAGGGCCAGGGCCTTGGCCACCACCAGGGTGGGGATGCGCCGCTCCATCAGGACCAGCTCGTCCTCGCCGCGGATGGTGGCACGCACCGTGGCCAGGAGCAGGGCCAGGGTCGTCGTCTTGATGCCGCCGGCCGTGCCCGCCGGCGATCCGCCGACGAACATCAGCAGGATCGTCGTCAGCACCGTCAGGCTCGTCAGCTCGGCCATGGGCAGCATGTTGAACCCGGCGGTGCGCGGCGAGATGGAATGGAAGAACGCGGCCCACAGCTTGCGGCCCGCCGGCAGCGCGCCCATGGTGGCCGGGTTCGACCACTCGCCGGCGGCGACGAGCACGGTGCCCAGGACCAGCAGGGCGGCGGTGGTGCCCAGCACCAGCCGGGTGTGCAGGGAGAGCCGGTGCCGCCGGTGGACGAGGCGCCGGCCCAGATCGGCCAGGACGGTGAAGCCCAGGCCGCCGGCGACGATCAACCCGCCGATGACCAGGGTGATCACCGGGTCGCCCACGAAGCGCTCCAAGCTGGGGCGGCGGCTGTCAAAGACGTCGAAGCCCGCGTTGTTGAAAGCGGAGACGGCGTGGAACAGGCCGCGGTAGGCGGCAAGTCCAAAGGGCATGTCGTAGGCCAGCCACCAGTACAAGGTGAGCAGAGTGGCCCCCACCAGCTCGAAGGCGGCGGTGACCGAGGCGACGTAGAGGACCAGCCGCACCATCCCCGCCGGCGAGGGCTGCCCGAGGGACTCCTGGATCAGCAGCCGCTCCCGGAAGGTGATCCGCTTGCCGACCAGGATGGCGAAGAGGGTCGACATGGTCATGATGCCCAGGCCGCCCACCTGGATCAGGGTCAGGATGATGAGCTCCCCGGCTGTGGAGAAGGTCTCGGCGGTGTTCACCACGACGAGCCCCGTCACGCACACCGCCGACGTGGCGGTGAAGAGGGCGTCCAGGTAGGCCACCCGGCGGCCGGGCTCCCACGCAAAGGGAAGGCTCAAAAGCAGGCTGCCCAGCAGGATGACCCCGGCAAACCCCAGGGCCAGCACCCGGGCAGGATTGGGTTCCCGCGCGGCGTAGGCGGCGGCTCGCCGGCCGCCGGGGCCGGCCTCCGGGTCGGACCGCAGGGCTAGGGGATCGTCGCCCGCCTCCGGCCCGCCGTCCCGCGCCCCGGTCGCCTTCGGCCCGTGCACCTCAGCCATGGACGTCCATTCCTCCCGGCCTCACCGATCCTTGGCCCGGCAAAGAGGTTCAGCGAAGAAGAGTTTCAGCGAAAAAAACGAGGCGGCCCACCGCGGCGGGCCGCCTCCTTCACCGGTGCGGCCGTCATGCACCCAGGGCCCGGCGGGCGCGCTCCACCACGGCCTGGAAGGCGGCACCGTCCCGCACGGCCAGGTCCGCCAGCACCTTGCGGTTGAGCGCCACGCCCGCCTTGCGCAGGCCGCTCATCAGCCGGCTGTACGACAGGCCGTACTGGCGGGCGGCCGCGTTGATCCGCTGGATCCACAGGCGGCGGAAGTCCCGCTTCCGCGCCCGGCGATCCCGGTAGGCGTACCAGAGGGAGTGCAAGACCTGCTCGTTGGCAGCGCGGAAGGTCTTGCTCCGCCGGCCATAGTATCCGCGGGCAAGCTTGAGGATCTTCTTGTGACGGCGGCGCGTCCGGGGACCGCCCTTGACCCGTGGCATGGGACCTTCCTCCTTACTCGGGGGCCCGCCGGCCGTGACCCGACCGCCGGGCCCGGCGGCTCACTGGTACGGCAAGAGCTTGCGCACGGTGCGGGTGTCGGCCGGACCCAGCACGTCCGGCTGGCGCAGGCGCCGCATGCGCTTCGCCGTCTTCTTCTCGTTCAGGTGGCCGCGGTTGCTCCGCTGGTGCTTGAAACGGCCCCGCGCCGTGCGGCGGAACCGCTTGGCCGCACCGCGGTGGGTCTTCATCTTCGGCATGAGCCTGCCTCCTTTAACCCGGCATCGGGCGCGTCATCCAGGTCATGGGACATCGCGGGACGAACCGGCCTTCTCCGGCACCCCGCCCCGTCCGTCCATCCCGGGCGCCGGGGCACCGGGCCCTCAGGCACGGGATTCGTCGCCCGCCGGCGCGGGGCCGGCCGCCCCCTCGCCGGCCGCCGGCCGCGCCTCCGCGCGGGCCGCGCTGGTCGCCTGGGGACGCGGGGCCAGGACCATGGTCATGTTCCGGCCTTCCACCACGGGGCGGCGCTCAATGGTGGCGATGTCCTCGACGGCCTTGGCCAGCCGCTCCAGGACCTGCCGCCCCAGGTCGGCGTGGACGATCTCCCGCCCGCGGAACATGATGGTCGCCTTGACCTTGTCGCCGTCCTCGAGAAAGCGCCGGGCGTTGCGCAATTTCACCTCGAAGTCATGCTGGTCGATGCGCGGCCGCATCTTGACCTCTTTGATGTCGACGATCTTCTGCCGCTTGCGCGCTTCCCGGTCCCGCTTGGCCTGCTCGTACTTGAACTTGCCGTAGTCCATGATGCGGCATACGGGCGGCCGGGCCTGGGGAGCCACCTCCACCAGGTCCAGGTTCCGCTCGTAGGCCATGCGCAGGGCTTCGTGGGTCGGGAAGATGCCCAGCTGCTCGCCCTCGGGCGAGATGACCCTGACCTCGCGCACGCGAATCTGCTCGTTCACGCGCAGGTCCCTGACGATTGCGCGTCACCTCCGCGAGAATGGCGGCACCCCACCGTGCGGGGCTCCGTCCCATGACCAGCCGACGACGACATGCCCATCAAAAACAGCAAAACGGGCGCAAGCGGCGCCCGCCCATCCCCCGGGCGATTCGGGACCGGCCGCGCCCCCGCCCCTTGCCTGCCGCATCGGCTGGAGGCTCGTCCCGCCCCGTCGCCCGGCCCGAGACCCCAGTCGCAGTTCATCGCCCCTCGGCGCGCGCTGGGGTGGGAAGCCCGTGCTTCCGCTTGCCTGCCGGTTGTCGCCCTCCGTGGTCACAGCCGCCCAGAAACATGCGACTGGCCTGAGGCATTGTAGCATCGGTGCCAGAGGCCGTCAATCCAGCCCGTTGTGGGCCCTGCCCGGCCGTTGCAGGTGTTGACCCGGCGGCCCGGCCCGTGGCTCCAACCCCGTCCGGCACCCCGCTAGTCATCCCGGGAGCGGGGATCCAGGATGTCCCGCAGACCGTCACCCAGCAGGTTGAACCCCAGCACCACCAGCATGATGGCCAGGCCGGGGAAGGTCATGTTCCACGGTGCCACCCGGAAGACCGTCCGGGCGTCGTTGAGCATCCGGCCCCACTCGGGTTGGGGCGGGACGGCACCGAGCCCCAGGAAGCTCAGGGCCGCCGCGTCCAGCACGGCCGTACCCACGCCCAGGGTGGCCTGGACGATCAGCGGCGCCAGCGCGTTGGGCAGGATGTGGCGGACGATGATCCGCGCGTCGGAAAAGCCCAGGGCGCGGGCCGCCGCCACATAGTCCTGCTCCCGCAGGGAGAGCACCTGCCCGCGCACGAGGCGCATGTACTGGGGGACGGCCACCAGCGCCACGGCGTACATGGTGTTCTCCAGGCTCGGCCCCAGGAAGGCGGCGAAGGCGATGGCCAGGAGGATGCTGGGAAAGGCCAGCATCAGGTCGACCAGGCGGCCCGAGAGCATGTCGAACCAGCCGCCGTAATAGCCGGCCAGGGCGCCCCAGACCGTTCCCATCAGGGCCGCCATCAACATGGACACGACCCCGACCCGCAGGGAGATGCGGGCGCCGTACATGATGCGGCTCAAGATGTCCCGGCCCTGGTGATCGGTGCCCAGCCAGTGCTCCGCCGACGGGGGCTGCAGCCGCTCGATGAGGTTGGCGTCGTCCGTCGGGTGGTACGGTGCCAAAAGGGGGGCCAGCAAGGCCACCAGCACGAAGGCGAGCACGATGCCGCCGCCCAGGACCGCCGACCGGTGGGCGAAGAACCGCCTCCAGAACCCCCGCCCTGCGGGCAGGGCCGGGGCCGCCGGCATTGGCGCTGTGGGTTGCAGGTCCTGCCTCAAGGCTGCCATGGATGTCCCTCCGTCACCGCTGCCAGGCCCGGCAGCCCCGTCAGTCGTAGCGGATGCGCGGGTCGACCAGGGCGTAGAGCAGATCGACCACCAGGTTCGTCAGCACGAACAGGGTCGCCACGAAGAAGACCGCTCCCTGGACGGCCGGGTAGTCCCGGTAGCTGATGGAGTCGACGATGTACCGGCCCACGCCGTTGATGGAGAAGATCGTCTCGGTCAGCACCGCCCCGCCCAGCAGGCTGCCGACCTGCAGGCCCGTGACCGTCAACACCGGCAGCATGGCGTTGGGCAGGGCGTGGCGCAGGGTGACGATCCGCTCGATCAGCCCCTTGGCCCGTGCCGTGCGCACGTAGTCCTGCCGCAGGACCTCCAGCAAGCTGGAACGGGTCATGCGGGCGATGAAGGCCGCCGGAATCGTGGCCAGGGCCAGGGCGGGCATCACCAGGTGCCGCACCGCGTCGACGAAGGCCGGGACGTTGCCCACCAGGAGGGTGTCCACCAGGTACATCCCGGTGATGAAGGGCACCTGGGCCTCGAACTCGACGGACAGCCGGCCCGACGGCGGCAGCCACTTGAGGTCGACGGCCAGGTAGTACATCATCACGAGCCCCAGCCAGAAGATGGGCATCGACACGCCGACCATCGAGCCGGCCATCACGCCGTAGTCGAGGACCGTACGCCGCCGCACCGCAGCGATCACGCCGGCCAGCACCCCGAGGGGTATGGCCACCAGCATGGCCGCGAAGGTCAGCTCGATGGTCGCCGGCAACCGCACGGCGATGTCCCGGCTGACGGGCAGGCCGCTGCGCAGGGACCGGCCCAGCTCTCCGTGGAGGAGCTGGCCGGCAAACCGCATGTACTGGACCCAGAAGGGATCGTTGAGCCCCATCTGTTCCCGGAGCCGGGCGAGCATCTCCGGCGTCGCCCGTTCCCCCAGGATCGCCTGGGCCGGATCCCCGGGGATCAGGTAGAGGAATCCGAAGACCGCGACGGAGATGCCAAACAGCGTGGGGATCAGCAGCAGAACTCGCTTGATCACGTATCGCAGCACGCTCTCGCCTCGCTCTTCCCGCCGGCGGCGCCGGGCGGAGGGTCACCCCACCGGTCCCCGGCGGGGGCACCGAAGGTGGCGGATGGCCGGAGGGCCCGCGCCACCCTTCGCCCCACCCTTCTCGCCGGCCCGCCGGCCCCGGGCAAGGCGCAGGCCGGGGCGGGGTCCCCACCCCGGCCTGCCGCCGTATCCCGGGTCGTCGCCCATTCGATCGCTGCCCTGGTGGCCGCGGGGCCGGGCCGGCTCCGAGCGCCCACCGCCCGCCCGCTAGAGGGTCAGCGGGTGACCGACACCTTGTGCAGCTTCTCGCTGCCCAACGGGCTCGGGACCAGGCCTTCGACGCCCTTGCGCACGATGATGGGCGAGCGGGCGTGGGCCAGCGGGATCATCGGCACGTCGCGGTGGATGATCTCCTGGGCCTGCATGTACAGCTGGACCCGCTCCTCCTGGTTCGGCGTGCGCTGGGCCCGCAGCAAGAGCTGGTGGACCTCGTCGCTCCGGTAGAAGGAGATGTTGCCGGCGCCCGGCGTGCGCGCGTTGTCCTTGTCGAGCAGCACGTACAGGAAGTTGTCCGGGTCGCCGTTATCGCCGATCCAGCCCAGCAGCGCCATGGGATGCTCGCCGTTGCCCGTCTTCTCCAGGTAGACGTCCCACTCGTGCCGGACGATCTCCGCCTTGATGCCCACCGCCGCCAGCTGCTGCTGGATCGCCTCGGCGATCTGCTCCGGCTGGGGCATGTAGGGCCGCGGCACGGGCATCGCCCAGAGCTCGGTCTCAAAGCCGTCGGGGTAGCCGGCCTCGGCCAGCAGCTGCTTCGCCTTCTCCGGGTTGTACTCGTAATCCTGGATCGAGTCGTTGTACCCCCACATGGCCGGCGGCATCGGGTTCTTGGCCACCTGGCCCAGCTCGCCCCAGAACGCCTGCACCAGCTCCTCCTTGTTGATGGCGTGGGCGATGGCCTGGCGCACCCGGACGTCGTTGAAGGGCTCCTTGTCGTTGTTCAGCGCCAGGTAGCCCACGTTGTTGGCGTCCCGGTAGAGGATCTCGAACTGGCTGGTGTCGACGGTGGGCAGGTCCGCCGGGTTGGGGTCCTCCATCACGTCGATGGTCCCGGCCATGAGCTCGGCCAGCCGCGCGGCGTTATCCTTGATCGACTTGTAGACGATCCGCTTCATCTTGGGCTTCGGCTCGCCCCACCACTGGTCGTAGGCCTCCAGGGTGATCTGCTGGTCCGGGATCCACTCGACGAACTTGTAGGGACCCGTGCCCACCGGGTGACGGCCGAAGTCCGCGCCGTACTTCTTGATGGCCTCGGGGCTGGCAATGGCGAAGCAGGGCATTGCCAGGTTCTGCAGGAAGGGCGCCAGCGGCTCCCGCAGGGTGAAGCGGACGGTGTACTCGTCCACCGCCTCGACCTTCTCGATGATCGAGTCCTCGTCGAAGCCGCCGAACATGTAGGCGTAGTACTCGAAGTTCTCGCCCTCATGCCGGTAGGGGTTGTCCGACTTCATCCACCGCTCGAAGTTGAAGACCACGGCCTCGGCGTTGAAGGGCGTGCCGTCGTGGAAGGTGACGCCCTGGCGCAGGTGGAAAGTCCAGACCTTGCCGTCGTCGCTGACCTCCCAGTCGGTGGCCAGCCAGGGCTCGACCTCGGTGCCGCCCTCCTTGAACTCCACCAGGGTGTCATAGATCTGGTGGGTGACCTTCAACGACTCACCGTCGGTCACGTTGGCCGGGTCCAGGGACACGGAGTCGCCGCCGCGCCCCCACACCAGGGTGTCGGCCGGCAGGCCGCCCTGATCGCCGCCCCCTCCACCGCTTCCGCCGCCGCCCTCGCCTGAGGGCTGGGCCGGCGCACCGCACGCCGTGGCCAGGATCGCCAGGACGGCCACCAGCGCCAGCACCGATAGGCGCCGCCGCCACATCCTCACCATCACAGCCCCCCTCACCATCGGCCCGGGGAATCAGAGGTTGCCGGGCCGCGGCCTCTGCCGCCGGCCCGGCACCGGGTCCGTGATGGACTGGAATTCGCCGCCCCGGACAAGGTTCCTTCCGAGAAGCGGTGCGGCCACCGTATGCTGGTGGCCGCACCAGCCATCGGACCGTCCCCCAGCCTTCTCAAGCCGGGTTGCCCTTGCGCTGGGTGATGGCCTCTTGCACCTGGCGGACGAAGGCCTCCAGCGGCTGGCTGCCCAGGTCGCCCCGGTCGCGGCTGCGCACCGCCACCTCCCCGTTCTCCGCCTCCCGGTCGCCGACCACCAGCATGTACGGAACCTTCTCCACCTGGGCCTGGCGGATCTTGTAGCCCAGCTTCTCGTCGCGGGCGTCGACCTCGACCCGCACCCCCGCCGCCCGCAGGCGCTCCTCCACGCGGCGCGCGTAGTCATGGTGCCGCTCGCTGACGGGCAGCACCCGCACCTGCACCGGCGCCAGCCATACCGGGAAGGCGCCCGCGTAGTGCTCGATCAGGATGCCGATGAACCGCTCCAGCGAGCCCATGATGGCGCGGTGGATCATCACCGGCCGCTGCTCCTGGCCGGCTGGATCGACGTAGGTCAGGTCGAACCGGATCGGCATCTGGAAGTCCAGCTGGACCGTGGCCGTCTGCCACCGGCGTCCCAGGGAGTCGATGACGTAGAAGTCCAGCTTGGGACCGTAGAAGGCGCCGTCGCCGGGCGCCAGGGTGTAGTCGCGGCCCGCCGCCTCCAGAGCCCGGGCCAGGGCCGCCTCCGCCCGTTCCCAGAGGGCCGGCTCGCCCATGAATTTCTCCGGCCGGGTGGCCAGCTTGATCTCATAGGGCATGCCGAAGGTCCCGTAGATCGTGTCGACCAGCTCCAGGACGCGGCCGATCTCCTCTTCGATCTGGTCCTCCCGGACGAACAGGTGGGCGTCGTCCTGCTCGAAGCCCCGCACCCGCAAGAGGCCGTGGAGGGTGCCCGACCGTTCGAAGCGGGCCAGCCGCCCGTACTCCGCCAGCCGCAGGGGCAGGTCCCGGTAGGACCGGATCCGGCTGCGGTACAGCAGGCAGTGGCCGGGGCAGTTCATCGGCTTGACGCCGAAGAGGGCGTCCTCCCGCTCGATCAGGAACATGTTGTCCCGGTAGTGCTCCCAGTGGCCCGACCGCTGCCACAGGTCGACCTTGAGGATCTCGGGCGTCCGCACCTCCTGGTAGCCGTAGCGGGCCTGCAGCTCCCGGGAGAACTGCTCGAGGAGGCGGTAGACCGTGGCGCCCTTGGGATGCCAGAAGACGTAACCCGGCGCCACCTCCTCGAAGTGGAACAGGTCGAGCTCCGGCCCCAGCCGGCGGTGATCCCGGCGCTTCGCCTCCTCCAGCCGCTGGAGGTGCTCCTCCAGCTCCCGCTGGGAGGGGAAGGCGGTCCCGTAGATGCGGGTGAGCATCGGCCCCGTCTCGTCGCCCTTCCAGTAGGCGCCCGCCACGCCGGTCAGCTTGAAGGCCTTGATCCGGCCCGTGGAGGGCAGGTGGGGCCCGCGGCAGAGGTCGACGAACTCCCCTTGCTCGTAGACGGTCAGCGGCTCGTCCTCGGGGATCGCTTCGATGATCTCCACCTTGTAACGCTCACCCCGCTGCCGGAATAGGTCCAGGGCCTCCTGCCGGGAGACGGGCCGGCGGCGGATGGGCAGGTCCTCCTGGACGATCCGGCCCATCTCCTGCTCGATGGCCTCCAGGTCGTCCGGGGTCAGGGGCCGCGGCGTCTGGATGTCGTAGAAGAACCCGTCCTCCAGGGGCGGCCCCACGGCCAGCTGGGCCTCGGGCCAGAGGCGCTTCACCGCCTGGGCCATCAGGTGGGCCGTGCTGTGGCGGTAGACCTCCCGTCCCGCCTCGTCGGCGAAGGTCAAGATTTCCAGGCGACCGTCGCCCTCCAGCGGCCGGTTGAGATCGATGACCTGGCCGTTCCAGCGGGCGGCCACGGCGTCCCGGGCCAGGCGCGGGCCGATGGCCCGGGCGACGTCCAGGGCCGTGGTGCCGCGGGGCACCTCCCGCCGGCTGCCGTCGGGCAGCTCGACCACGATGCGTGCCGGTTCGTCCAACGTCCCTCACCACCCCACAGGTGTCTAAACAGCGACGGAAACGACCACGATGACGGAAACGACCACGATGGACCCACCACGACGGGCCCATCACGGTGGACCCCCGAAAGAGGAACGGGGCCTCGTCCCCAAAGGGACGAGGCCCCGGCGGCCTCGCGGTTCCACCCTTCTTGGTACCCAGGGGCCGCGCGGGCTAGGGGGCGTCCGCTGCGGCTTCCGCGCACCCCGTCCGCCTGCGGTGCGGTCTGGGCACCCTCTCGAGGCCCGATAACGGGGGCAGCCGGCCGGTCCTCGGGCGGCCGTTGACGGCGTGGGCGCCCAGCTGGCAGAGGCTGGTGCCAGGCTGCGAGGCCCGCTCACCGCCCTGGAGAGCGGCGTGCACCCAGCCCGCGCAGGGGCCTGGGACGCCGTCCCCGTCCCTTGCCTTCCGGTTGGCCGCACCTGGGACCGGCGACTCCGGGGTGGTGACCGGCGGCCGTCAACCGGGGCGGGCTTCCAGCCCCCCGCCGGCGCCGGGCGGCAACGACGCCCGCCGGCCGCCACGGGGGGCCCGCCGTCTCTGGCGGTGCCGATCCACCGGCCGTGTCCCCTTCATCGCCATGGACAGGCCCGGCCCGGCCGGGCCTGGGGTTTGCCCGAATTATAGCCAACCTTTGGGCGCCGGCAAAGCCTCCGGCACCGGCCCGGCGAGCCCGTTTCGATCCCTGGAATGAGCCGAGGGACCTTGACGGCGCGGGACCCGGATCAGCGCCACCGGTCTCCGGCGCCCGTCGCGGGACCTTCACGGTGAAGACACGGGTCCGGGGGCCCGGTTCCTCCGCCGTGGGACCCGGCCGGCCATCATCCCAGGGTGACCAGCAAGGCCTGCACCAGGCCGACCAGAAAGCCGAGGACGGCGCCGGACCACTCCACGAAGCGCAGCTCGCGCCCCGCCAGGCGCAGCACCAGGGCCTCGACGCCGGCGGGGTCGAGGTCCAGCAGCTTGCGTTCCACCACGGGACCGAGCCGCAGCCCCTCCTCCGCCGCCGCCAGCAAGCCTTCGGCCAGCTCCGGGAAACGCCGGGTGACCTCCAACCGGGCCTCCTGGGCGATGCGGTCGGCCAGCTGCAGGGACCAGGCCCGGGGGACCAGGGCGGGCAGGCGGGCCAGCACCGCCTCCCGGACCATGCGGGCGACGGCGTCGGCGGCGGCCCGTTCCAGCGGCAGCCGCCGCAGGTGCTCGCGCACGTCGGCCGCCGACAGCAGGTCCCGCTCCACCGTCTCCGCCAGCGCCCGCGCCAGGTCCGCTTGACGGCGGGGCAGGAGGCCCTGCAGGGTCCAGCCCAGACCCGGCACCCGCCAGGGGCGGATGGGCCGGAACAGGGCCCAGATCGCCACCCGGTTGGTGGCCCAGCCGATCAGCCCGCCCGTGACGGGCAGGGTCAGCCACGCGGAGTCCACAGGCGTCCCTCCCGGCCGCCACTATACCACGGCCGCGGGAACGCCGGGGGCGCCGCCCGTCGGACGGCGCCCCGCGCCATCGCCCGCCGCGGGTCGTCAGCCGGCGGGGGTCGTCAGCCGGCGCGGACCGGCCTTCAACGCACCGACGACGGTGCCGGCACGGCGGGCCGCCGCTGCCGGGATCGGCAGCGGGCGCACCCCCCACACACCTCGATCCGATGGCCGAAGACCTGCTCCAGCATGTCCCGGGTCTCCCCCGCCAGACCCTGGCCGCGCCGGCGCAGGTGGACCACGAACCGCCGGGCCGCCACCGTGACCAGGGCGCTGAGCAGCGCGTCCCCGGCATCGGGGGCCACGCCATCGCCGGGAGCCGGGGCCCACCCCTCCCCCGGCGGCAGCGAGACCGGCCGCCCCTCCTCGTCACTCAGGGTGAAGGCGCCCGACGGTTCCACCACCACGTGGACGACCTCCAGCCGCGGCACCTGCAAATCGACGAACTGGCGCAACAGCCCCACGAAATCCCGGTATTCCCGGTCCAGCAGGTACTCGTCGACCGCCCGGTCGACGGCCACCTCCAGGGCCTCCACGTAGTCGCGGCAGCGGAAGCGCAGAAAGCCGTCGATCAGCAGGAGCCCGGCCCCCTCCAGGTAGGCCGCCACCTGGCGACCCAGCCGGTGCCTTAGCTCCCCGTCGCGGGCCGGTGTGGCCGCCAGGTGCCGGCGTGCATAGGCCAGGGCCTGCGCCCGCTCCTCCGGCGTCAGGTGGGCGTAGCGGCGCGTCACCAGCCGCTGCATGAGGTGCCACCGGTGCTCGTCGTGGATGTAGGCCACCAGGGCCCGCACCACCCGGGCGTCCCAGTCCCGCAAGAGGGGCGCCGCCTCGTCGGCGCTGGCGGCCGCCGTCCCGCCGGACGAACCGGCCCCCGGGGCCCCGGCGTCTTCACCGGCCGCCCCGTCGGGCTCGCCCCCACCAGCCCAGGCCTCGCGCCCCGGGGCCCTCGAGCCGCTGCCCGTTCCCGGCCGGGTCCGGGACGAACCGGCCGGCCCCTTGCGGCCGGCGGAGGGCCGCCCGCCCGGATGGCGGGCCGGCGACAGGGCGGCGCCCGGCAGCCAGCCGGTTCCTCCGAGGAGAAGGCCGCTGAAGTCGTAGCGCAGCGCGGGGTTGCCCGCTCCCCCGGCGGGAATGGCAGGTCCCCCGGTCCCGGCCCCGCCGGCCGGCGCCGGCCCGCTTCCACCGCTGCCGGCGCCACCGGCGACCAGGCCGTCGGGGGTCCAGCCGAGGCCGGCCGGGGTCACGCGGCCGCTCGAGCGCCCGCGACCGCCTCGCCCCTGGCCGCGGCCGGGAGGCAGCGGTCGCTGGATCGCCAGGAAGTACCAGGTCCCGCGCTGGTGCTCGCTGATTTGGGGCGGCTGAAGTCCGCAGGCCGTCGCCAGGGGCGTGAAGGCAGCGACCTCCTGCTCCAGTCGCTGGCGCAAGGAGTCCGGCGGTTGGGCGGTCCCGATGACCAGCAGATCGGACATCTCCATCGCTCCCTTCCCCGCCTCCTCCGTAGTGTGAGCACCCCGGCGGCGGGTCAACCGATGGACGCCGCGGGCCGCTGCCGCGAGCCCACACGGCCCTGGTCCGGCCGGAGGCCTCCGCGGGCCGCTCATCCGAGCAGCGCGCGGTCGTGCCCGGGCCAGAGCCCTCCGGGGCCGCCGCCCTGCGCAAGCGGCCTCCCCGGGCCAGAGCCCTTCTCCCCGGGCCAGAGCCCTTCGCGGGTCGCTGCCCTCCCCTTTCACGGATATGGGCGGCTGGCGGCGGACATGCCCGTCGCCGGCCGGGCGGCGGCCGTGAGGGGTCCTGGCGGCGCAAAAAGCCAACGCACCGAGACAGGGGCTGTTCCCCGCGTTCCGAGAGGGGACCGCGAGAACGAAGACGATGGCCGGCCGGCGCGGGAGACGGCGGGGGCGCCGCCGGTTGCCCGCGGAAGGTTCGGGGCGGGGCGGAAGCTTCGGGCGGGAAAGACGGGAGCACGAGGGTCGCCGTTCAGGCGGACGTAAGCAGTGCAATGAACAAAAATAAAGG
>DATCLH010000282.1:0-2518 GCA_036564035.1 Thermaerobacter sp. | reverse complement strand
CGGGAAGGTCCCCTCCTCCCACCACCGGGCGATGTGGGGCGCCGCCTCGGCCTCGAGGAAGCGACGCGCCTCCTCCTGGATCAGGCGCTCTTCGGGGGAGAAGAGCTCGGCGACGCGGTAGTAGTCCAGGCCTGCCAAGGGAAATACCTCCTCGCGGGCCGGCGGGGAGCCCCCACCGCCCGCTGCACTGGTCGAAGGTTGCATCTCCGGGTACGATTCGTTGCCTTCACCGGGCGCCCCTTCCCGGAGCTCACGGCGCGGCGCGCGGGCTGTCCAGGAGGGACTCCAGTTCCCGCCGTACCTCCCCCGGCAGCGGCTCCCGCAGCATCCGGGCCACGCAGTCCGGGGCGGCTCCGTGCTGCCGCAGGTATCCGGCCAGCAGATCCGCGCGATCGTGGCGGTTCAGCAGCCGGTAGGCCACCAGCCAGACTTCGGGGCTGGCGGTGGGCACGCCCTCCCAGGTCCCACCCTGCAGGGCCGGCAGCTGGCAGATCCCGCTGGCGGTGCGGATGGCGAACCCGCCGATCAGATCCACAGGGCGGCGGCATAACCCGCCGGGCGGGCGGGGTGAAGCCCTGGAGGAGCCCCGGCCGGCACTGGAGGGCCCGGGTTCCGCATCCGGGGCCCCCTCGGGGACCGGCGTCAAGCGCAGGAAGAACCAGCTGGCATACGGTTGCCGCGCCCGCAGGCGGAAGGACCCGCTCCAGCCCCGGAAAGCAGGTACCGCGGACAGGACCCGTTCCACCGGCGCGTCGGTGACCAGGTCCCAGTCGCGGACCCGGTCGATCAGCCCCAGGCTGGCCAGAAGCCCGCTACCGCCCAGCACCACCGGGCAGCCGGCCTCGGCCAGAGAGCGAACCAGGGGAAGGATCTCCACCGGGCTGGGCGTAGCGATCGGCGGGCCGGCGGGGCGCTCGGCCGGAAGGTCATCCCGGTTCGGGTTCCCGTTGCGGTTCCTGTCCATGCTCGGTTGCGGGTGCACTCCTTGACGTGGCCGGCTTACGGGCCTGGGGACGCGGTCCCTGCTCCCAGAACCCGTGCCAGCCGGAATAGGGCCAGGTCTTTCTTCTTCGCCTCCACCATCCCGTCGACCTCCGGGACGCCCAGCCGGGGGAGGATCGCCAGCAGCGGCTTGACGAAGGCCGGGTCCACGTAGTCGGCATGGGCCCGCAGGCTGGCGCCGTCCCGGGGACTAGAGAGGTGGATCTTGGGCGGCCGGTCCCGCCACAGGCGAAAGGCCCGTGCCAGGAGCGGCTCCAGGGCGGTCAGGCCCTCTGGGCTCACAGGGTCCGGGAAGCCGGACGGCGGGCAGCAGACGTGGTGATGCCAGTCGAAGGCCACGGGGAGGCGGAACCGTTCCGCCAGTTCCAGGGTGGTGGCGATGTCCGCGGTCCGGTCGTCGTTCTCCAGGACCAGCCGGGAACGCGCCCAGCCGTCCAGTTGCCCCAGGTGCCGCCCCGCCACCTCCAGGACCTTGGCCTGCTGGGCGCCGCCTCCCTTCCCTGGGGCGCCGTCTCCGGCCTGGCGCCGGCTGCGTTCCCGGCGCCCGCCCACGTGGATCACGATCCGGGCCTGTTCGTCCAGATCTAGAAGGTCGAACAGGCGGCGGTGGTAGGCCAGGTACGCCTGCACCCAGCGGAACTGGCTCGCGCTGCCCAGGCCACAGACTTCGGGCAGGTGCGAGCTCAGCCGGATGCCCGCCTCCCGGGCCACCCGGCCGACCCGGGCGCCCGTGGCCTGAAGGTCCGGCTCGTCCCACCACCGCCAGTCGGCGGTCAGGGGGTGGGTTGCCAGGGGAATCATGTTGGCAGAGATCCTGTAGAGGCGGATTCCGTGGGCCCGGGCGAAGAACAGGATCCGCAGGGTGTTCTCTAGATTGCGGCGGGCGATCTCCCGCAACCGGTAGCGCCGCGCTTCGGGGTCGAGGCGCGACGCCGCCGTCACCGTCATGGACCCGGCGGGCGAGCAGTCCCGTTCCGAAAGGCAAATGGCAACGAAGCCCAGGTGAAGCTGCACGCCGCCCACCTGGATGGTCGCACCCCGAAGAATGCCGGAACGAGGACCCGCCCCCGTGACGCCGGCGTCAGGACCCTCCGCCGCGATGCCAGCGCCAGCACCCGCCGCCATGCCTGCACCAGACACCTCCGGCGCCCCATGGCGGTCCTCCGGGGGAATGGGGTCCGTCCCGCCGGCCGGATCCGGCCCCTCCCCCGCCGGCGCCTGGGGCGGCGGTGCCGCACGGCGCCCCTTCCTGCGGGGCGCTGCTGGCGATGCCTGAGCAGTTGGGTGCGGTGGTCCTTCCGTCATGGGGCGTCCTTTCGACTTGCTGCGGCTACCCGAGATCCGGGGCCGGTCGACGTACCTGCGGCCGACAGCTCGACAAAAAATGCAGGCCTTTCCTAGATTGCCCCGCAGGGGATCACCGCCATGTAGCGAGCAGCGGTGCGATGCGCGCCTCGAGGTCGGGTGGATAGAAGTGCCCGTCCCCCTGGACGATCTCGACCTGTACCGTGAGGCC
>DATCLH010000281.1:0-2419 GCA_036564035.1 Thermaerobacter sp. | reverse complement strand
ACGGCGGTCGACCTGCTCCCGTCGCAGCGGAGTCCGGGCACCGGCGCCGCTGAGGTCCACCACCGGGGCCCACTTCAACCCGGCGCGCAACGCGGAGACAATCGGCAGCGCGCCACGTGGGGTGCTGCAAAACGATGGGGTAACATCCTTTGCGGATGTTGCTGACGGATGCGCCGAATGCTGCTGATAAGGAGGCGGCCACCCTTGACCGAGCCCAAGGACCAGCGGCCGGGTCGCCCCGCGCGGCTGGTCGTCCGCGGCATGACGTGCACCCACTGTGAGGTCACCGTGCGCCGCGCAGGATACGAACCCGGCCCGCTGGAACTGCTCAACCCGGATGACCCCGCACCGGCCGCACCGGCCGGCACGGCCCCGACGCCGGCGCCCGCCACGCCGGCCTCCCCCGCCCCGGCAGCCTCGGCCGCGCCCGCCCCGGCCGTCATGCCGGTCCTCGGGGCGCTCCCGTCCACCCGGGGGGCCACCCGGGGCGCCGACGAATACGACCTGGGAATCGTCGGCTCGGGCGCCGCCGCCTTCGCCGCCGCCATCGAGGCCAGCCAGCGGGGCGCCCGGGTCGCCATGGTCGAACGGGGCGTGGTGGGCGGCACCTGCGTGAACGTCGGCTGCGTGCCGTCGAAGACGCTGCTGCGGGCGGCGGAGGTCCACTTCCGGGCGCGCCATCATCCCTTCGCCGGCCTGCAGACCCAGGCCGGACCCGTCGACATGGGCCTTCTGGTCGGCCAGAAGAACGAGCTGGTGGCGCGGCTGCGCCGGGAGAAGTACGAGCGGCTGGTGGATGAGTACGGGTTCGACCTGATCCGGGGCGAGGGCCGGTTCGTCGACGCCCACACCCTGGAGGTGGTCGAACCGGGTGACGGTTCCGCCGCCCCCGCCCGCGCCGCTGCCCCGACCCGCACCCTGCGGGCCCGCGCCTGGATCGTCGCCACCGGCGCCTCGCCGGCCGTCCCCGACATCCCCGGGCTGGAAGCGGTGGACTACCTCACCAGCACCACGGCGCTGGAGCTCCGCCGGGTCCCGGAGCACCTGGCGGTCATCGGTGCGGGTTACATCGCCCTGGAGCTGGGCCAGCTCTTCCGGCACCTGGGCAGCCGGGTCACCTTGATGCAGCGGAGCCCCCGGCTGCTCAAGGGGTATGACCCCGAGATCGCCGCGGCCGTGCACCAGATGTTGGACGAGCAGGGCATCGAGGTGCTGACCGGCGTCCGTTACGTCCGGGTCGAGGGCTCCCCCGGTGGGGCGCGGGTGGTGCTGGAGGTGGCGGGGGCGCGACGGGTCGTGGAGGCGGACGCCCTGCTGGTCGCCACGGGGCGGCAGCCCAACACCCGCTCCCTCCGGCTCGACCGGGCAGGGGTCGAACTCGGCCCCCGCGGCGAGATCCGCGTCGACGACCGCCTGCAGACGACGGCGCCGTCCATCTACGCCGCCGGGGACGTGACCTTGGGACCCCAGTTCGTCTACGTGGCCGCCTACGAGGGGGCGCTGGCCGCCGTCAACGCCCTGGGTGCAGGCGACCGCCGGGTCGACCTTGGGGTAGTGCCCCGCGTCACCTTCACCACCCCGTCCATCGCCAGCGTCGGCATGACGGAGGAACAGGCCCGGGCGGCAGGCCATGCGGTCCGCACGTCGGTGCTGCCCCTGGAGGCGGTGCCCCGCGCCCTGGCCAACCGGGAGACCCGTGGGGTCATCAAGCTCGTCGCCGACGGCGGGTCGGGGCGGTTGCTCGGCGCCCACGTGGTGGCGGACCAGGCGGGCGAGGTGATCTACGCGGCCACCCTGGCCGTCAAGGCCGGTCTGACCATCCAGGACCTGCGGGAGACCCTGGCCCCCTACCTGACCATGGCCGAGGGGCTCAAGCTGGCCGCCCTCGCCTTCGACGTCGACGTGTCCCGGCTGTCGTGCTGCGCAGGCTAACCCCCGGGCCGGCGGGCCACCCCGAAGGCTTGAGGGCGGACGGGCCCGCCGGCCGGCAGTTCGAAGCGTTCCAGTTCCTCCAGGACGAACCCGGCCGCTGCGATCGCCTCCACCGTCCGGCGGTTCGGATGGCAGCCGGCGGCCACCAGGCGCCACACGGGGGTCCACCGGTCCTGCCGGCGGGCGGCCCGCTCCTCGCCGGCCCGGACGTGTTCCAGGAAACGGAAGGTCCCGCCAGGCCGCAGCACCCGGAAGACCTCGCGCAGGGCCCGGTCGGGGTCCTGGACGCTGCAGAACACGTGGGTGGCCACCACCGTATCGAAGGACGCATCCGCAAAGGGCATGCCCTCCGCCGGGGCGGCGACCAGCTCCAGGGCGATGCCCAGCCGGCGGGCCCGGGCCGCGGCCCGCCGGCGCATGTGGGGGTCGGGCTCGAGCCCCACCAGGCGTTCCACCTGCGCCAGCCGGTAGAACGGCAGGTTGAGGC
>DATCLH010000280.1:0-2389 GCA_036564035.1 Thermaerobacter sp. | reverse complement strand
GTGTACCGGGACGAACCGGCCAAATCCTAGCACCCTACGCCACCGGACTTCGGCCTTGCCCCTCCGCCAGGGATTCGCCGGCCCGCGCCAGGGACTTGGGACTTGCTTCCTCACCAGGGGCTCTCGGCTCACGCCTCGCCGGGGGGTGGGTCTTGCGGCTTGCGATGGCCCCGCGCCACGGCCGGCGCCACCGGCGCCGGCCGTGGCTCCGGGTCGGTCGCGGACCCCGGCCGGGACCGCCCGCCGGTTTCCGATCCGTTGCGGGTGGCGGTGCCGCCGGCCGGAGCACCGGGAACCGGTTCAGCCGGTGAGGAGGGGACGCGGCCGTCCCCGTGGCCCGCGGGGGAGGATGGGGCGCGCTTGCCGGGTTCGTCCGACACGGCATCGGTCTGGCGGGACCCGGTGCCGGCGGCAGGCGCGCTCCCCGCGGCCACCTCCGGCGCGGGCGTCGCGGCGGGCCGGCGGCTCTGGAAGATGAACAGGCCCGTCAGGAACAGGGTTGCCAGGACGTGGCCGGCCAGCAAGACGGGTTCGGGCGCGCCGGCCAGGGCCTCGTGGACGACCCGGTCCTTGAGCAGCATCTCGACGGCCACCCAGACCAGGATCCCGGCGCCCACGTAGGTCAGCCAGGGCCAGCGATCCATGAGCCCGCTGAGCAGCGAGCTCCCCCAGATGATCAGCGGCACCGACAGCGCCAGCCCCAGCACCAAGAGGCCCAGGTGCCCCCCCGAGACCCCCACCAGGGCCAGGACGTTGTCCAGCGACATCACCACGTCGGCCAGGATGATGGTCTGGACGGCCTCCCAAACGTTGGCGGCTTCGCGGACGTTGTCGTGTCCGCTGTGGTCGTCGATCACCAGCTTGCGGGCGATCCAGAGCAGGAGGAGCCCGCCGACTGCCTGGAGCAGGGGGATGTGCAGAAGCCACGTGACCGCGGCCGCCAGGGCCAGGCGGAGCCCCACGGCGCCGCCGGCGCCCAGGAGGATCGCCTGCCGGCGCATCCGCCCGTGCAGGCGGCGGGCCGCCAGGGCGATGACCACCGCATTGTCACCGGCCAGCAGCAGATCTACAAACACAAGCCCAAAGAACCGTGCCGCCTGTTCCCACAGATCTGCCACGCATCATGCCTCCCGGGAGTTTGAAGCAGGATGGACGCCGCACCGCTTGTACACCCCACGCGCGGCACCCCGGGACGCCGCAGGACGACCGCCCGCACCGCCGGGGGTGACCTCGCCGAGGGCGTTACCTATAAGGTACCACTCCTGGACGGTGGTGAGGCTGGCGGCCCGAACCAATGCGGAACGGGGGCCCAGCGCCCGGGCCGCCCGAACCGCGCTGCCGGGCCGGCGGTACCGGGTCGGGGGTGGCCGGGCCGGGACCGGCGCTGGGGGTCCGGACCGGGCCATACTGTGAAGGCGGTGGGGGGATGGCGATGGCTCGGCAAGCTGAACGGGGACGAACGGGGCCTGCGGGGCCCGGCGAACCGCCGGCTGCGGCTTCCACGGCCAGCGGGCGCTGGGCAGGCCTGCTCCTCCTGGCCGGGGGCATCCTGGCGGCGGCCAGCACCGCGCTCCACCCCGTCACCCTGGATCCGGCCGACGCCGCCGCCGTGCTGGATGCCGTCCGGCGGGCGCCGCTGCGCTGGATCGCCGTCCATGGGGGGCTGGGCTTCGGCGTGGCCGCCTGGTCGCTAGGCTGGTACCTGGTCTACCAAGCCCTGCGGGAGGCCGGCCGGGTGGGGTTGAGCGGGGCCGGCGCCATGCTGGCCGCGGTCGCCCTGGCCGTATGGCTCCCGCTGCTGGCGCTGGAGGCCGCCGGCCTGCCCCTGCTGGCCCGGTCGACCCCCGCCGGCCAGAGCCCTTCCTGGTTCACCGTGGCCTGGCCCGCCACCCTGGCGGGCGGGTACGTGGCCACCTGGCTGTACTGGCTGGCCGGGATCGCGGCGGCGTGGGACCTGGCCGCGGCCGGGACCCGGGTCCCGGGCCTGCCCCGCGTCTCCCTCGGCCTTGCCCTGGCGGCGCTGCTGCCCGGGCTGCCGGGGATGGTCGTCGCCTGGCTCTTGCCGGAGCTGGCGGTGCCGGTTCTTCTGGTATCGTTGGTCCCCGGCGCCCTCTGGGCGTTGATCGTCGCCTGGCGGCTGGTGTCCCCCGGCCCCCACGGCCGCACGGGCCGCCGCTGACGGATCGCCGCATCCCGGCCCGCGTCCCCGTCCGGCCGCCGTCAGCACCAGCCTCCTCACCCCCCTCGCGCCCCTGTGACCGCTGAGCCCCGCCAACGGCGGCGACCGTTGCCACCCCGCCCCTGCGCAACCGTCCCTACCCGCCCTGCCCCCACCTTGCCGCCCCTGCCACCCATTCCCGATCGCGACGGCCGCTTCACCGGCAGGAGT
>DATCLH010000279.1:0-7449 GCA_036564035.1 Thermaerobacter sp. | reverse complement strand
GCGGAGCACCGGGTGATCTCCTTTCCTTGCCATTGACGTTGCCATTGACGTTCGCCTTCGGGCTTTTCCTTCGGGACCCGCTGGGGGACCGGCTGGCCCGGGCCGGCCCCGGCCCCCGCCCCCGGGTTCCCCATGGATCGGCCCCTGGCCCCTGCGGGTCGTCCCGTGGGGCGGTTTCACTGCTCAGCCCTTGGTGCCGCCCAGGCGGATGCCCTCGATGAAGGCCCGCTGGGCCAGGGCGTAGAGCACCAGGATCGGCAGGGCGACCAGCAGGGAGACGACCATCATCAGGTTCCACATGGGCGCCTCGCTACCGGGTCCCAGCGACGTCTCCAGGAACTTGAGTCCCAGGGTGACCGGGAACTTGTCCGGGGTGTTGAGGTAGAGCAAGGGCGCCATGAAGTTGGTCCAGTTGCCCTGGAAGGCCAGCAGGGCGATGACCAGAAGGGCCGGCCGCACCATGGGCAGGACCACGTGGCGCAGCACCTGCAGCGGCCCGGCGCCGTCCAGGACGGCCGCGTCTTCGAAGTCCCGCGGCAGGCTGAGCAAAAACTGCCGCAGCATGAAGACGCTGGCGGGACCCCACGCGAACCAGGCGGGGGCCGTCAGCGGGGTGAAGGTGTCGAGCCGCCCCAGCTCCCGCCAGATCAGGAACGTGGGGATCATCCCGATCACGCTGGGCAGCATCATGGTACTCAGCATCAGCATGAAGAGGAAGTGGCGCCCGCGGAAGTTAAAGCGCGCAAACCCGTAGGCGACCACGGCCACGCTGGCCACTTCGGCCACCGTGGCCAGAATCGTGATGAACAGGCTGTTCAGGAAGAACCGGGCAAAGGGCAGGGTCGTCCAGACCTCCACGTAGTTCTCCCACCGCACCGGCGAGGGGATCCACTGCGGCGGGTAGACGTAGAGCTGGTCCCGCCCCTTAAGCGACGTGCTGATCATCCACAGCAGGGGCACCAGCACGAAGGCGCCGCCGAAGGCCAGGACGAAGTAGGTCAAGGTATCGGCCAGGCGCCTTTGCACCTCGCGCGGCACGGTCCTCACCTCGCACCTCGCTCTCGTAGTAGACCCACAGGGGCGACGAGCGGAACACCAGCAGGGTCAGGGCCAGGATCACCAGCAGGAAGACCCAGGCCATGGCGGAGGCGTACCCCATGTGCCGGAGCCCGAAGGCCTCTTGGTAGATGTACACCTGCAGGAACGTGGGGGTCGTCCGCGGGATCTCGACGAAGAAGGCCTGGGTGAACATCTGCAGGGCGCCGATCAAGCCCGTCACCAGGACGTAGAACAAGGTGGGGCTCAGCATCGGCACCGTGACGTGGCGGAACCGGGCCCAGCCCGAGGCGCCGTCCACCGCCGCGGCGTCGTACAGCTCGCGGGGGATGTTCTTCAACCCGGCCAGCAGGATGACCGTGTTGGCGCCGAAGACGCCCCACAAGCTCATCAGGACGAACCCGGGCAACACGGTCTCGGGGTCGAGGAACCAGCGCGGCTTGTCCAGACCAAGCAGCGCGTAGACCGGCCCCAGGATCGAGTTGACCAGGCCGTCGGTGGAAAGGAGCCAGCGCCAGAGCACCGCCGTCGCCACGGCCGGGATCACGGCCGGCACGTAGTAGAGGGTCCGCCAGAACCCGACGCCCTTGATGTTGCGGTTGAGCAGAAGGGCACAGGCCAGGGACCCGGCGATCCCCAGGGGCACGCTGAAGAGGGCGTAGAGGGCCGTGAACTTCAACGATGCGGCAAACTTCGGGTCGTCGAGGAGCCGGGCGAAGTTGGCCAGGCCCACCCAGCGGGGCGGGGTCAGCACGTCGTAGTCGGTGAAGGCCAGATACAGCGAGGCGACGAAGGGGAAGAGCTGGAAGGCCAAGAAGCCCACCAGCCACGGCAGCACGAAGGTCCAACCCAGGGCCGTGTCGCGGTTACGCCCCAGGGCCCGCAGGCCCGCGTACACCAGGAGCATCAGGGCACCCAGCAGGACCACCGTGGCCGCGTAATCCCGCAAGGCATCGGTATACCAGGACCACACCGCCACCCCCTCCTTTCCGGCGGCCCGCCCCAACGGGGCGCGGAGCCGGCCGGTTGGGGCCGGCTCCGCGCCCGCCGGGTTCGTCCATCAGGAGGACTGCTGCAGGATCTTCTCCAGCTCGGGCCGCACCTTGGGGGCCAGTTCGTCCGGCGTCCCCTGCTTGTGGAAGAGGGGATCCAGGTACTGCTCCCACAGGGCCTGATCGAAGGCCTTGTACTGGGGCACGATGCGCAGCGGGCGCATGAACTCCAGCGACTGGAGGATCACGTCGGCCGCCTTCTCCTTGCGCGGCTCGGACTGCAGCAGGTGTTCCCGGGTCGCCAGGGACTTGCGCGGGGCGACGATCTTCCAGTGGTGGATGCCCTCGGTCAGCGCGACCAGGGCGTCGACGGCTTCCTCCACGTGGGGCGACTTGGCGTTGACCACGGTGGCCGCCGTCCAGGCGAAGGTCACCCGGCCCTTGGGGCCGCTCGGCACGGGAGCCACGCCGACGTCCAGGTCCGGCACCCGGTCCAGGTCGTCGGAGGCGCCGCCCATGAACATGGCCACCTTGCCGGCCTTGAACATGTCGGCGAAGCCCTGCTCGGCGATGACCTCCTCCGGGACGGTGTACTTGGGGTTGTAGATCAGCTCCTGGTAGAAGCGGGCGGCCTCCAGGGCCTCCGGCGAGTCGATGGGCGCCGTCCGGCCGTCTTCGCCCACGATGTCGCCGCCGGCCTGCCAGACGAACATGGCGAAGGGCGGCCAGCCGTTCATCGTGAACCCGTACACGTCGGGCTCGCCGTCGCCGTTGGTGTCCCGGGTGAGCTTGGCCGCGGCCTCCTTGAAGGTCTCCCAGGTCCAGGTCTCGTCGGGGTAGGACACGCCGGCCTCGTCGAACAGCGTCTTGTTGTAGTAGAGGACCACCGGCTGGGCGATCCAGGGCAGGCCGTAGACGCCGCCCTCGTAGGTAAAGGCGCCCAGGATGGGTTCGAAGTAGTCGCCCAGGTTGGCGGCCGGGCGGCTATCGCCCTGCAGGTGCTCGTCCAGCTTCAGCAGCACGCCCGTGGCGGCGAAGGGGATCACGTCCTCCTGGGCGAGCCAGAAGAGGTCGGGGGCCGTGTTGCCCGCCAGCATGGTCTGGATCTTGGTGGCGTAGTCGCTGGGGATGGGCTCGTGGACGATCTGCCAGCGGTCGCTCTCGGCGTTGATCCGGTCCAGGATGGCCTGCAGCTCCTTGGCCTCCTCGGCATGGGCCCAGGTGGCCAGGCGGATGGTCACCTTCTCGCCGCCGGAGCCCTCACCGGAGGCGTTGCTGGCGTCCGACGAACCGGCCGGCTGGCCGCCGCCGGCCGACGGCAAGGAGCAGCCGGTGGCCAGCACGGCCACGGCGATCAGCAGGGACAGGGTCCGGGCCCAGCGGCTGCGGGCCCGCCGGTTCCACCAGGTCAAGATGCCCATCGCGGCTCCTCCTTCCGGTTCTCCTCCCGGGGCATCTTCTGGCCTCTGCGTGCTTGCGCGACCTGTCGTTGGTGCCACCTCGTGCCTGGTCCCGGCCGGGGCACCGGGGCCACCCGGTGACGGGCCAGGGGCCGGGGCCACGCGGCACCGGGCCAGGGCTGGGTCGGGGCCACGTGGCGCTGAGCCAGGGGCCGGGTCGGGGCCACGTGGCCTCTCCGGTGCGGGCCGTGCGGGGGCCGGGCGGGAACCACGCCCCTCTTGGGTACGGGCGGGGGCGGGGGCCCCGCTCCTCTCCGATGCGGGCCGGGCGGGGGAAGCGGGGCCTGGCACGGGCTTCGCCGACCCCTCCCCCGGCGCCCCCCGGCGGCTTCCGGCGGCCGGTCCCGCCGGCTCAGCCGGTTCCACCCCCTTGACGGGCCCCGCCGGCTTCCACCGCCCCGCCGGGGGGTGCCGTTCCTCCCGGCGTGCCGGCGGCCGTGACGGCCCCCGGGGCGAAGGGCGGCTCAGCCCCCGTCATGAAAGGCGATTGGAACAGGCCCTGCAAGGCGAGCAGGGCGGCCCCGCGGGCCACGCTGGAGCGGCCCAGCTGGGTCGTGGTCACCCTCACCTCCCCCGCGCCGAAGCGGCGGCGCGCCAGCTCCCGGCGGGCGGCCGCCAGAAAGGCCGGGCTCTGGATGGACCGCCCGCCCAGCACCACCACCTCGGGGCTGATGAGATTGGCCAGGATGGCCAGCCCGGCCCCCAGCGCCCGGCCGCCGCGGGCCAGGGCCTGGCGGGCCAGGGGGTCGCCGGCGGCTTCGGCTGCCAGCAAGGCAGCAAAGTCGTCCACCGGCGGTGCCGCCGGCCGCCGCGTCCGGTGGGCCTGGAACCACGCCACCATGGCGTCAGTGGAGGCGATGGCCTCCACGCACCCCCGGCGCCCGCAGGGACAGGGAGGGCCGCCCAGCTGGACCGGGCAGTGGCCCAGCTCGCCGGCGCCGCCCTCGCCGCGGTAGAGCTGGCGATCGAGGATGAGGCCCGCCCCCACCCCGGCGTCGGCCAGGACGAAGACCAGGTTGCGGCATTGGGGATGGGACAGCACCGACTCCGCCAGGGCCCCGGCGTTGGCGTCGTTCTCGACCCACACGGGAACGTGGAACCGCTCCGCCAGCAGGTCCCGGAGGGGCACGAAGGACCAGCCGCGGAAGTTGGGCGGCTGGATCACGGTGCCTGCGGTGACGTCCAGGGGGCCGGGAACGCCCACGCCGATCCCGCGCAGGCGCCCGGGCTCGACCCCCGCTTCCCGCAGAAGCCCGTCGGCCATGGCGGCAAGGCGGCTGACGTCGTGGTCCGCCGTCTCGCCCCGTGGCCGTTCGGCCTGGGCCCGGACGTTCCCCTGGAGGTCGTTGAGCACCACGGCGATGCGGTCCCGGCCGAGCTCGGCACCCAGGACGAACCCGGCTTCGGCCCGGAGGCGCAGCCGCACGGCATGGCGGCCGCCGGTGGCCTGCTTGGGGCCTTCCTCCACCAGCCCGTCCTGGATCAGCTGGTCGACCAGGCGCGACACGGTGGGGAGGGCCAGCCCCGCCTGGCGGGACAGTTCGGCCCGGGAGAGGGACTGCTGGCGCAGCAAGGAGAGGATCAGGGTGCGGTTGTGCAGGCGCAGCAGCTCCGGCCGGCCCGAAGGGGCCGGCAACCCCGCCTCCCTGGGTTGTCTTCCCGGCCTGCGTGCCATGGTGCCTGGAATGGCGCCTCCCGGGACGCCCTGGTCCCCGCCCGCCCGGCGGGTGGGGGATGGGGCAAGATAGTTAGTTACAGTTAATAAGTTATTGCGGCCGGCGCCGGTTTCCTGCTGAAGAACCCGATCCGTCCGGTTCCGCGCCAGGGGTGGCCCGGCAGGGGGGGCATCGGGGGTGTTCGGCCGGGGGGCCGCACCGGGGCCCCCCGCCCAGGGCGTGCACCGCAGGCCCCGACCCGGGGGCCCGCAGGGCGACTCCCCGCCAAGGGTGCCGCACTGAGGGGCCTGGACTGGAGGTCCCGCACCGGTGGTCCCGGATCGGGGGGAATCCGGCCGCCGGCGGCGAATCGCCTCCCCATAGGTGCGGCGGTCTGGGAAGGCTGACATCGCGGGAGGGACGCGGGGGTGCACGAGGCCGTCCAGGAGATCCTGGCCAAGCTGGAAGAACGCGGCTACATCGGCGATCGCTCCATCGCCACGGCGATCCACCTGGCGATCCGCCTGGAGAAGCCCCTGCTGATCGAAGGGCACGCCGGCGTGGGCAAGACGGAGATCGCCCGCGTGATGGCCGACGTGCTCAGCACCGACCTGATCCGGCTGCAATGCTACGAGGGCCTGGATGCGGCGGCCGCCCTCTACGAATGGAACTATCCGCGCCAGCTGCTGCGGATCCGGATGCAGGAGGGCGACCGGCGGGACGTGGGGGAGCGGGAGGCGGAGATCTTCTCGCCGGAGTTCCTGCTCAAGCGGCCACTGCTCGATGCCATCACCCGGGAGGACCGGGCCCCGGTGCTGCTGATCGACGAGGTGGACCGGGCCGACGAGGAGTTCGAGGCCTTCCTGCTGGAGGTGCTGGCCGACTTCCAGGTGACGATCCCCGAGCTGGGCACCATTCGCGCCCGCCACCGGCCCTTCGTCGTGCTCACCTCCAACCGGGTGCGGGAGCTCTCCGAAGCCCTGCGGCGGCGGTGCCTGTACCTCTGGATCGGCTACCCCGACTTCGCCAAGGAGACGCGGATCGTGGAGGCGCGGCTGCCGGGCATCAACCGGCGGCTGGCGGAGCAGATCGTCCGGTTCATCCAGCAGCTTCGCACCCTGGGCCTGAACAAGCCGCCGGGGGTCGCCGAGACCCTGGACTGGGCCCGGGCCCTGGTTGCCCTGCACCGGGACGAGCTGGACGAGGAGACGGTGGAGGCCACCATGGGCTGCGTCCTCAAGCACGTGGAGGACGTGGAGCGCCTGGGCCGGGGCGAGCTCCAGCGGATCCTGGCCGCCGTCCGCGGCGGGGCGTGACGGGCGCGGAACCGCGGGCCGGGGAAGCCGCGGGAAAACGCCGCGGGGGCTCTGGGGAACCCGACCCCGCCCCCCGGGCCTGCGATCGCAGGACGGCCATGGGGCCGCCAGAGGGCCGGTGCGTGCGGCATCGCTCCGGTTCGGCACCGCTCCGGCGGCAGCGAAGGGCCGGGGCCGGCCCGGCAAAGGGAGAGGGGTGGGATCATGGATGCCGTGACGGCCGCCATTGCAGCGGCCCTGCGGGAGGGGCGGGCCGGGGCGGTGGCCACCATCACCCGCACCCGGGGCTCGACCTACCGCAAGGCGGGCGCCCGGATGTGGATCCCCGCCGCCGGCGATCCGGTGGGCAGCCTGAGCGGCGGCTGCCTGGAGGGTGACGTGGTGGCGGTGGCGGCGGAGGTCCTCGCCACCGGCCGCCCCCGGCGGGTGGGATACGATATGACGGCGGACGACGACGCGCTGTGGGGTTTGGGCCTGGGCTGCAACGGGGCGGTCGAGGTGCTGATCGAGCCGTTGCAACCCGGGCTCGGATCCATCCTCGCGCGGCGGGAGGCGGGAGAGCGCCTGGCGCTGGTGGTGCCCCTGCCGCCCCTGGAACCGCGGGACCCGATGGGGGCGGGCCCGGGGCCGGCGGCCGGTGGCGAGGCGGACGGGCCCGGTGCCGGTTCCCGGACGGACGAACCCGGCCCCGGCCCGGCGCCGGGCTGCGGCACGGGGTGGCCGGGCGCCGGGCCCCCGGTGGGACTGGGCGGCGGGGCGGCGCCGCCGGCCGCCGCGGCCCAAGAGGGGGACGGCGGCGGCCGGTCGCTGGTGCTGGCGGCCGGCGGCGGCACCGAAGGCTCCCTGGGAGATCCGGCGCTGGATGCCCGGCTGGCAGAGCTGGCCCGGGAGTGGCTGGCCGCCGGCCGCACGGGTACCGTGGCCCTCGAGGGGGCGGGCGAGTTCTTCATCGAGGCCGTGCTGCCGCCGC
>DATCLH010000278.1:0-3525 GCA_036564035.1 Thermaerobacter sp. | reverse complement strand
TCGACCACGTCGAAGGTGACCTTCTGGCCCTCCTCCAGCGTCCGGTAACCGGTGCCGACGATCGCGGAGAAGTGGACGAACACGTCGCCCTGGCCATCGTCGCGGGTGATGAAGCCGTAACCCTTCTCCGCATTGAACCACTTGACTGTCCCGGTCAAACCGCGGATACCTCCGTACTGATGATGAGACTCGCTAGCCGGGATTGCTCCCGGGACCCCCTCGTTGCAGCGGGTGCCGGCCCCCGCGGCTCCGACGGCCGGGTCCAGGTCGCGACGGTGAAGCCCGATCGTCGAGACCGGCCTACCGAACGGCTAACTGGTCGTAGTCTACCACATCCCGCCGGTTCGCACTACACCATTTTTTAACCCGGCCGGTGGCGCGGCCCCGGGTTGACCGGTCAGTAGTGCCATCCCCAGTTGACCGGTCATCGGCGCGGCCCCAGGTTGACCACCCGGTGGCACGGCCCCGGGTCGACCGGCCGGCGGAGTGCCCGCGGTCTGGGCGCTGCCCTGCCGCCCGCCGGGCGGCGGCCCCCGAAGCACCCGGCGCGCCGCGGCGCCCGCGCAGGCCCGCGCCGGGGGACGGGCGGGCCGCAGGAACAGGCGCTACTGGGTCCGGCCGGGCAGGGGCTGGAGCGGCACGCCCCCCATCACCCGCAGGACCAAGGACGGCCCGCCGATGCGGTAAAGGTACCGCCACAGGGTGGCCGACTTGAGCACCCGGGCGGCGTGCCCCGTCACCCGGGTGCCGTTGCGCAACAGCCCCACCCCATCCCGCCGCCCCAGGCTGATCACCGTCCCCAGCAGGTGGGGGCGGAAGGGCGCCACCGGCTGGCCCTGCAGGCGGCGGCGCAAGGCCCGCCCCAGGTACTCCCCCTGCTGCAGGGCGATCTGGGCCGTCGGCGGCAGCGGCCGGCCGTCGTCACCGGGGAAGGCGGCCGCATCACCGGCCAGGTAGACGCCGTCGAACCCCTGGGCCGCCAGGTCGGGCCCCACCAGGCCCCGGCCCCGCTTGTCCACCCGGAACCCCGCCTGTTCGACCAGCCGGTGGGCGCGCACGCCGCCCGTCCAGATCACCGTACCCGCCTCCAGGCGGCGCCCGTCGGCCAGGACCACGTGGCGCGGCGTCACCTGGGCGATGGGCGTGCCGGTGATCACCCGCACCCCGACCCGCTCCAGGAACCGCGTCACATAGCGGACCAGAACCGGGTCGAAGCCGGGCAACAGGGTGGGCGCCGCCTCCACCAGGTAGATCTCGATGGCCGCCGGCGCGACGCCCGTCTCCCGCGCCAGCTCGTCCCGCGCTTCGGCGAGCTCGGCGGCCAGTTCGACCCCGGTGTAGCCGCCGCCGCCAATGACGATGCGCCGGCCCTCGGGCCCCATCTGGCCGGCCGCGTAGCGCGCCAGCCGGTGCTCGACGGTGCTGCGGATGAGGGGCCCGGACGAGAGGTCCCGGACCGTCAGCGCCCGTTCTTCCAGCCCGGCGATGCCGAAGTACAGCGGCTCGCTGCCCACCGCCACCACCAGCAGGTCGGCCTCCAGCCGGCGCCGGGCGCCCGTCGCCCGATCCTCCACCTCCACGGCCCGCTGGGCCGGATCCACGGCGACGGCCCGGCCCAGCCACAGGTGGACGTTGCGGGGCAGGTAGGGCCGCAGGGGCAGGGCGATGCGCTCCCGCTGGCGCGGCCGCGCCACGGGCTCGTGGAGCAGTGTTGTAAAGTAGTGATAAGGATAAGGGTTGACCAGGGTTACCCGTGCCGGCGCTCCCCGCAGCCCGCGGGCCACGGCGAAACCGGCGTAACCCGCGCCCAGAATCACCACATGGGGTGGGCCGTTTCGGGATGCCTCGGCCGGGCCCCGCGCCTGGTCGCCCACGGCAGTCCCTCCTTGCCCTTTTAGGGTTTCCCGTCCTGCGGCGCCGCCCCCGGAAAGGGGTTCCCGATGGCGGAGATCACCGTCACCCTGAACCATCCCACGGGCCTGCACGCGCGGCCGGCGGCCCTGTTCGTGCAGACGGCCAGCCGCTTCCGCAGCCAGATCGAGGTCCAGGCCAACGGCAAGACGGTCAACGCCAAGAGCATGATGGCCATCCTCAGCCTGGGGGCCCGCCAGGGCACGGCGTTGACCCTGCGCGCCGAGGGCGAGGACGCCGAGGCCGCCCTGGCCGCCCTCAAGGAACTGGTCGAGTCCAACTTCGGCGAAGGGTCGTGATGCCGTGCCGGACGAACGAGCCCCGTCGCCCCCGGCCGCCGGTGCCGCCGGGGCCACCCCACCGGAGGACGCCACGGCGCCCGGCGCCACCCCCGCGGCCGGGGACGCCGTCTCCTCTGCCCAGACCGGTGCACCGGGCGAGCGGATCCTGGAGGGCATCGCCGCCGCACCCGGCCTGGCCCTGGGGCCGGCCTGGGTCTACCGCCCGCCCGATTTGACGGTGCCGGCGCCCGCCGGTCCCGTGGATCCCGAGGAGGAGCTGCGCCGCTGGGAAGCGGCGCGCCAGCAGGTCCGCACCCGGCTGGCCGAGCTGGCGGAACGGGCGCACCGGCAGGCCGGCGAGGACGAGGCGGCGATCTTCGCCGCCCACCAGCTGCTGGTGGACGATCCGGAGCTGGATGGCCAGGTCCGGCAGGCCATCACCGCCGAGGGCCGGACCGCCGCCGCCGCCGTGGCCGGCGCCACCGAGGCCTTCGCCGCCATGCTGGAGCAGCTGGATGACGACTACCTGCGGGGCCGCGCCGCCGACATCCGCGACGTGGGCCGCCAGCTGCTGGCCGCCCTGCTGGGCGTCCCCCTGGACCTGGCGCCGGAGGAACCCAGCGTCATCGTGGCCCACGACCTGGCCCCCTCGGACACCGCCCGCTGGCCGCGGGAGAAGGTCCTCGGCCTGGTGACGGAGGCTGGCGGCGCCACCTCCCACGTGGCCATCCTGGCCCGGGGCGCGGGCGTGCCGGCGGTGGCCGGCGTTGCGGGCGTCCTGGAGGCCGTCGCGCCCGGCACCCGCCTGGTGGTGGACGGGAGCGCGGGGCGGGTCGTGGTCGACCCCAGCCCCCAGCGCCAGGAGGCGGTGCGGCAGGCCCTGGCGGCGCGGGCCGCCCGGGTGGAGGCCCTGGCCGCCCTGCGGGATCTTCCCGCCGTCACCCTGGACGGGCGGCGGATCGAACTGGCCGTCAACATCGGCAAGCCCGAGGACATCGCCGCCGCGGAACCCTTCGGTCCCGAGGGCGTGGGCCTGTTCCGCACCGAGTTCCTGTTCCTCGACCGCTCGCGGCCGCCCGGGGAGGAGGAGCAGTGGCAGGCCTACGTCGCCGCCGTCCGCGCCCTCAAGGGGCGGCGCCTGGTCCTGCGTACCCTGGACGTGGGCGCCGACAAGCGCCTGCCCTTCATCGACTGGCCGGAGGAGATGAACCCCGCCCTGGGCTGGCGCGGCGCCCGGCTGGGCCTGGAGCGGCCCGACCTTCTCCAAGCCCAGCTGCGGGCGGCCTTGCGGGCGGCGGCGGAAGGCCCTGTGAGCGTGATGTTCCCCATGGTC
>DATCLH010000277.1:0-3671 GCA_036564035.1 Thermaerobacter sp. | reverse complement strand
GGGCTGCCGGCGCTGGGCCGCGGCAGCCTGGAGCTGGTCGAGGCCGACAATCCCCGGGTGCTGGCCTTCATCCGGCGCCACGGCGATCTGGCGGTTCTGGTGGTGGCCAACCTGTCCCGCTACGTCCAGGGCGTCCGGCTTGGCCTCGGGCCGTACCGGGGCGCCATACCGGCCGACGCCTTCGGCGGCTCGGCCCTGCCCCCGGTGGGGGAGGAGCCGTACTTTCTGACCCTGGGCCCCTACGGGTTCTACTGGTTCGTCCTGCGCCGGCTACCGGCCGGGTTGTAACGGGGCACGCCCGCGGTATGTGGCCCGCCTCCCGCGCGGCCTGCCGGCAGGCACCGGCCGCCGGTTCGCGTAATGTATCCCTGCTGGAAGATGGCAAGCAGAGGGGGCGGGGCCGTGACCGCCAACGTAAGCGACCGCGGGGCCGGTTGGGTGGCCCCCGACACCTTCGTTGTAGACCTGCGGGAGGGCGGCCAGGCCGAGCGCACGGCCGGGTTCCTCATCCGGGCACCCCGCCCGGCGCTGATCGAGACGGGCGGCCGGGCCGGCGTCCAGGCATGGCTGGAGGCCCTCGAGCAGCAGGGAGTTCCCCGGGACGAGATCGCCTACATCATCCTGACCCACATCCACCTGGACCACGCGGCGGGGGCCGGTACCCTGGCCCGGCTGCTGCCCCGGGCCCAGGTGGTGGTCCACCCGCGGGGCGCCCGGCACCTGCAGGATCCGACCCGGCTGGTGCAGGGAGCCCGGGCGATCTTCGGGGATCGCCTGGAAAGCCTCTTCGGCCTGCCCGAGCCGGTGGCTGCGGAGCGGATGCTCACGCCGGAGGACGGCGAGACCCTGGATCTGGGGGCCGGCCACCGGCTGCGGTTCATCGGTGCCGGCGGCCATGCCCGGCACCAGTACATGATCCTGGATGAGGGCACCGGGGCTCTTGTCACCGCCGACGAGGCGGGGGTCCGCTACCCTGCCCTTTGCCGGCGCCTGGGCCGGGACTACCTCCTGCCTTCCACCGCGCCCAACCAGTTCGACCCGGAACTGATGCTCCAGTCCGCCCGGCGGCTGCCCCAGTTGCGCCCGGCCACGATGCTGCTGCCCCATTTTGCGGCCACCAGCCTGTCGCCCGAGGAGATCGCCGAGCGCCTGGAAGAACAGGTGCCCCTGTTCGTGGCCTGCGGGCAGGCGGACGGGCGGCCGGCCGGCCCGGAGGAGACCCGCCGCCGCCTGGCCGAGCACATCCGCCGCGACGCGGAGGCCCACGGCCTGGACTGGGCTGAGGTGGAACCCGCCGTGGCCCTGGACCTGGACATCTGTGCCTTCGGCATCGCCGATTACCTGCAGCGCCGGGCGCAGGGGAAGGCCTGAAACATCCACAAGGGGGACCTGCCATGACTCCAGCGGTGGCGGAGTCTTTCAAGGCTTACCTGGTCGAGCGGGACGGCGACGGCAGCCTGCGCCAGGGGGTGCGTACGCTGGGTGCCGGCGACCTGCCGCCGGGCGAGGTCACCCTTCGCGTCGCCTATTCCGGCGTCAACTACAAGGACGGCCTGGCCAGCCGGCCCGACGGCCGGGTGGTGCGGTCCTATCCCATGGTGCCGGGCATCGACCTGGCCGGCAAGGTGGTGGAGTCGGCCGATCCCCGCTTCCGGCCCGGGGATCCCGTCCTGGTGACGGGTTTCGAGCTGGGGGTCAGCCACTACGGGGGCTACGCCGAATACGCCCGGGTGCCCGCCCAGTGGATCGTGCCGTTGCCCCGCGGCCTCGACCTGCGGGAGGCGATGATCCTGGGCACGGCAGGGTTCACCGCCGCCCTGGCCCTCCATCGCCTGGAAGAACACGGCCTGGCGCCGGGCCAGGGCCCGGTCCTGGTCACCGGCGCCACGGGCGGCGTGGGTTCTGTGGCCGTAGCCATCCTGGCCCGCCGCGGGTATGAGGTGGTGGCCAGCACGGGCAAGGCCGGCGCGGTGGAATACCTCAAGCGCCTGGGGGCCAGCCGGGTCATCCCCCGCAGCGAGGTGGCGGTGCAGGGCGGCAAGCCGCTGGAGAAGCAGCTTTGGGCGGCAGCCATCGATGCGGTGGGTGGCGACACCCTGGCCCATGTGCTGCGGACCACCCGTTACGGGGGCGCCGTGGCGGCCGTAGGCCTCACCGGGGGCAGCCAGCTGAACACCACTGTCTTCCCCTTCATCCTGCGGGGCGTCTCCCTGCTGGGCATCGACTCGGTATACTGCCCGATGCCCCTGCGCATGCGGATCTGGCAGCGGCTGGCCGGCGATTTGCGGCCGCCCGCCCTGGACGCCTTGGTCTGCCGCGAGGTGGGGCTGGACGAGCTGCCCGAGGCCTTCGCAGACGTCCTGGCCGGGCGGGTGCGGGGGCGGATCCTGGTCCGCGTGGCGTGAGCTCCCGTCCCGGGCGGCGAACGTTCCCTGCCGCACACCGGGGCCCGGGTGGGAGGCGGCTCCGGGCACGGGGGCTCCGGCCGCCTTGGGCTCCGGATGTTACTCTGATGCGCCCTCATGGCCCCTGAGGAACCTGTGGATCCTGTGGACCCATCCCCCCGGGATGGATGGGGTGGAGCGCGAGAGGGTCCATGCGATGGCGTCGAGGGGGCCTGCCGGGCTGGCCGGGCCTGCCCCTGGTTCTGGGTGCCGTTCAGGCCGGGCAGGCCGTGATGCCGGCCCGCCACGGGGCCGGTCACGGCCTGGCCCGGGAGCGGCGAGACAGCCGGGCCCGCAGGCGGCGGGCCAGCCGGGCCCCGGCGTGAAGCCCCAGCCGGGCGACAACGCGGGCCCCGCCGCGTCCCAGCCGCCAGGCACCGCGCCCGGCGGCGGCCACCAGATCGCGGGAGAGGCCCCAGACCAGGCGCCAGTCGTGTTCCACGGTGGCGCTGTCGAGCCCTGCCTGCCGCAGCAGGGAGGAGCGAACGGGCTCGGGCAGGTACCGCAGGGCCAGGCGCAGGGTGAAGAGCGCCACCAGCAGGTCGTCCAGCTGGCCCAGCACGGGGACAAAGCCCGGTAGCGGGTCGAGGGGTGCCAGGAGGTAGGCGAGGCCCGCCAGAACCAGCCGGCGGGCACGCCCGCCACCGGGGACCCCGTTCCGCCGGTTCAGGGCCAGGATGAGGCGGGCCAGCTGTGCGTACTGGGGCAGGCGGGCGGCCAGCTGCCGCAGGCGACGCCAGCGTTCCCCCCGCAGGGCCCCGGCGCCCGTCGAGCGGGGGCGGTGGCCTCGGCTGGCCGGCTCGGAGACCATGGCGGCGGCCCCTCCTTTCGCATCCCGTCGGTGGCCGGACCAGACCGCCCGGCGCCTCGGGAATCAGGCTTCGCCAACCTTCGCTTGGCGTCTCTGCACCGGTGTGCGCGGGAATTGGCCAACCGTTGTCGTTGTCCGGAGCGGTTCCGCTCCCCGAGCGGGTCCGCCGGCCCCCGGCCGGATCCGGCAGGTGTCCCCGCCTGGTGTTGCGAACCCCTTTCGTAATGGTACAGGTCTTTGGGACCTGGCGTGTCGGGGCTTGTGCCCGCCGTCCTACCGTTGTCCGAACTTATCATCTCCTTTGTCCAACCGGACCCGGCTTGCCGGGCAGCGTCCGTCGCCCGGCGAACCGGTCCCGGCAAAGCGGTGAGGAATGAAGGGGGCGGGTCGCCCGCCCGGCAATGGGGGGTTGGGTC
>DATCLH010000276.1:0-15438 GCA_036564035.1 Thermaerobacter sp. | reverse complement strand
CCCGGCCCGGCCGATGACCCGCAGCCGCGGCGCGGCGGCGATCAGCTCCGCGGTCACCTTGACCCGGCTGCGGACGATCAGGGCGTCGGCGAGCGGCAGAAACTCCCGCCGCAGGGTCTCGGGGCTCGCCCCCGACGCGTCGATCACCTCGCAGAAAGGCTCCAGGGGCGCCAGGCCGTCCCGGGGCAAGGGGTCCGCCAGGACCACGCGAGGCCTGGGGGCCGCCGGCACCCCCGGTGCCTTCCCCCTCCCCCCTTCCGTCTTCGTCACCGGTGCCGGCTGCGGCCGCGCCTCCGCCCCCGTGCCCGCCCCGGGCCCCCGCGCCAGGCCCCGGGCCGGCCGGCCGCCGGCGTCCCGCGTCCCGTCCGTCATCGTCCCACCCCCGCCTGGCGGGCCACCTCGGTCGCCGCCGCGGCCGCCGAGCCCGGCACCGGCCCGTGGCCGGCCTCCTCCAGCATGGGCACCAGCACGGCCTCCAGGGCGGCCATGGCAGCGAGCACCTGGGCCGGTTCCACCGCCCCCATGTGGCCGATGCGGAAGGCCCGGTCCTTGAGCTGGCCCTGGGCGCCGACGACCACCACGCCGCGCTCCTCCAGGCGACGGATCACCTCGCCCGGCCGGACGCCCCCGGGCAGTTCCACCGCCGTCACCGTGGGCGAAGCGTCCTCGTCCCGGGCCAGGGGCTCCAGCCCCAGCGCCCGCACGCCCGCCCGCACCATGGCGGCCAGCAGCCGGTGGCGGCGGTAGACGTTCTCCTCCCCCTCGGCGGCGATCCGCTCCAGGGCCGCCTGCAGGCCGAACCACAGGGTGACCGCCGGCGTGTAGGGGAAGTCACCCCCACCCGCCAGGTAGGGCCTGACATCCCAGGTGAAGCGGGGCAGCCGGGCCCGTTCCACCGCCTCCAGGGCCCGGGGCCCCAGGGCGACGATGCCCAGGCCCGGCGGGGTCATGAGGGCCTTCTGGGAGCCCGTCACCGCCACGTCGATGCCCCAGGCGTCCATGGCCACGGGGACCGCGGCAAAGGAGCTCACCATGTCGACCAGCACCAGGGCCTGGGGCGCCACCCGGCGGATGGCCGGCACCAGCCGGTCCAGGGGCAGCAGCGCCCCCGTGGAGGTCTCCGAATGGGTGAGGAACACGGCCTGGTAGGGCCGGGCCGCCGCCTCGAGGCGCTCGGCCACCTGCTCGGCGGTGGGGACGCGCCCCCACGGGACCTCAAGGCGGTCGACCTCCAGCCCGTAGGCCTCGGCGATGGCGGCGAAGCGATCGCCGAACAGGCCCATCACCACCGCCAGGACCCGGTCCCCCGGCGACAGGGTGTTGACCACCGCCGCCTCCAGGGCTCCCGTCCCCGAGCAGGGGAACACCACCACCCGGCCCTCCGTGCGGAAGAGCCGGCGCAGCCCCTCCAGCACTGCGCCGCTGACCTGGTCGAAGGCGGCGCTGCGGTGCAGCACCACCTGGCGGGCGCAGGCGGCCCGCACCTCGTCGGGGACGGGGGTGGGGCCGGGCGAGAGGAAGGCGACGACCGGCGATCCCGGCGATCCGGCGGCCTCCCCCGGGATCGGGCTCCGGGCATCCGCCCGCCCCGTGGCCCCTCGGCCCAGGAGACCAGGCTCCGCAGCGGGAAGCGGCTGTTGCATGGCAACCCCCTCCTCTGGTGTGGCTGTGACGGGCACCGCGGCCATGCCGCCGTCGCCGGCGGCACGAGGGCGGCCCAAGAACACAAGGACCCGTCCCTTCCGGGACGGGTCCTGACCCGCGGTGCCACCCCGCTTGACCTCGCCGCCATGGGGACCGGGCTCCCCGGCGGGCTGCCCAAAGCCCGCCTTGCCCGGCGGCGAAGTCCCCTCGTGGCCGATCACGGCGGCCGGCCGGGCCCCTTCCGGCCCGGGCGGTGCCGGCAACGGCTGCCCGGACCCTGGGGGCCGCCTCCGGGGTGGATTCCCCTGCCCGCCCCACCGGCTCGCACCACCCGCCGGCTCTCTGGCGGCAACGGGGCAGGGTACTGGCCCCTTCAACGGCGTGTTGCCCATCGTTCAGGTTTGGGCGGGATTCTAGCACAGGCGACCCGGGCGGGCAAGGGGGTGGCCCCGGCGATTTGGCGAATGTTTCCCTTATACCGTTCGGGAGACGTTCGCGCTGGCTTAAATCGCCTCATCCCGGGCGGAGGAACCGCTCGTTCCGCCTGTAGAGTTGGGCCGTGACCAGGGTCGCGAGGCCAGCCAGGGCCAGCAGCGCCCAACGGTTGGCGACCAGGGCGGGCGGCAGCGGGCGCCCCAGGGCCAGGGCCTCCATTACAGCGCCGGGGTCGACCCCGGCTGCGCGCAAGCCCCCGCTGCCTGCGAAGAGGTAGAGCGGGCCCGTGAGGTCGCCCTGGGTGACCGCCTCCAGCGCCCACCAGGCCATGGCCGCCCCAGCGCCGGCCACGGGCACCCGGACGAGGACCGCCACCAGGGCGGCCAGGGCACCGAGCCAGGCGGCGGCAGGCAGCGCGAGGGCCACCACCCGCAGGCCGGCCCCCCAGGGGGTTCCACCGGGTCCGGTCAGCCGGAACAGCGCCACGGCCACCATGCCCAGGGCGACCAGGACGTACACCGCCAGCGGCACGCCGCACCGCCACAGCACGACGGTGGCCCGGGAAAAGGGCAGGGCCCGCCAGAGTCCCGGTCGCCTGCCCTCCACGTCCGACCAGAGGGGGACGGTGGCGGGCAGCACGGCCAGGACCAGGAATTCCTCGACGAGCCGCAGGACCGTGTGCCAGTGGAGGGGGTGTCCCGCCAGCCGCTCCGGCCAGATCAAGACCGGCAGGAAGGCCGCCGCCACGCCCGCGGCGATCCCCAGGCCGGAGCGGGCCAGCCGGAGGTGGACCCGGAGCAGCCCCAGGCTCATCGCCCCATCACCTCCCAGAGGTCCCGGGGCTCCAGGGGCCTTTGGGCCGCCAACCGGCGGAGCGCGCCCAGAGCGGCTGCCACCTGTGACCGGGGGGTCTCCCGCGCCCAGCGGTAGGCGAAACCGGGGTTGGGGCTGCCGGGCAGGGAGGCACAGGGATCGTCGGGATGGAGTCCCGGCGGTGCCGCCGCGGCGTCAGCCGGCGGGGCCCCGACAAGGTTCGCCAGCGCAGCGGCCAGGCACTGCTCGGCAGGACTGATCGCCTCCCGGGCACCGAACAACACGGCCTCGATGGCCTGTGCGGGGACCATGATGGTGTCGCCGGACTCCAGGACCGCCCCAGTGGCGGGATCGAGGAACAGCCGGTGGATGCGGGCGGTTCCCCGCGGCGGCAGGGTGACCACCCGCGGACGGACCGTCTCACCGACCCAGGCGTAGGCCTCGCGCAACCAGGCTGCCCACTCCCGGGCCGCCTCGAGGCTACCCGGATCCTCTCGCGGATACCAGATCTCCGCGCCGGCGGTCACGCTCCGGGCTAGAGGCCGTCCCACCAGGTGCAGGTAGGCGGTGGTGCCCTCCATGGTGGTCACCGGGCCCCACGGGCTGCCAAGGGTGTCGAGATTGGACAGCACCGGGTACTTCCCCGGATGACGAACGGTAACGCGGAAGGTCGTGGGGTCCGGCGTAAAGCGTCCCGGATCGCCGTCCACCGCCGGTGCGATGGGCCCCGCCCAGCGGACAACCGCCGTCCCGCTGACCGAAGCCCCCTCGTCCAGCCAAAGGCCGGCCGTACCGGGCTCCATCCCTGGAATGCCCAGGCGGATCGGCACGGCCAGCGTCACCCGGCCCGGCAGCGGGTACCACCCGTAGGAGACGGGCAGATCGAGGCCATCTTGACCAACGTGCGCTCCCCGCCACGTCTCCGGAAGTTCCGTGGAGGCCACGCGCAGCACGGGATACCCTGCCGGCAGGATCCACTGATCGACCGGGCCGTGGTACCGCAGGGTCACGGTGGCCGAGCCACCCGGCCGAATCACGAGCCCCTTCAGGTGGATCCAGTCGCCTTCCCGTCTCCAGCGGACGCCCCCGCCGCCTTCCCCGGCCACCTCCAGCCCGCTGACGCTGAAGACGTGACGCAAGGTGAGCACGGGGTCGCGCACCGGTTCGGAGCCGGGGTTCTCCAGGTACAAGCGCGCCTGGGCCTTGAGGTCGGGCGCTTGCCGGACATCCAGGTCGAGCTCATACCGGCTGACGCGAAACCGCGGCACCGGATCCGGCGGCGGCGCCTCCCCTTCCTCGTACACCCTCTGTTGGGCGTAGTACGACAGCTCCTGCCGCGCCGCGTCCGCCCGGAGGTACAGCTGGGTCGCCATGGCGGTGGCGGCAGCCAGGGCGACGGCCGCCACGCCGGCCGTCGCGACCCCCAACCACCGGCGGGGCCCCGGGCCCGCCGGTCGCCGGCGGCGGTGGAGCAATGCCAGCAGCCCCGCGACGGCGACAGCGGCGGCAGCGTAGAAGGTCCGGTGCAGCAGGTACAGGGGGATGTCCTCCGCCAGGCCCGCGAGGTCGGCGTCCTGGAAGTCGGCGGGCAACATGCCCGACCCCGTCCACTGCCAGAGCCAGGCCACGGGGAAGAACGGGTTGAAGACCGCCTGGAATACGTAAGGCCCCAGCACGCCGGCCAGCCAGGCGACCAGGATTGCCGCAAACAGGCCGAGCCCCCGGAACCACAGGCCCAGGGCACCTCCAATGGCCGCAGCCCACAGGGCGCCTGACAGGATCCAGGCGGCGAGGAAGCCCCATTCGGCCAGTACCAGCCCCCAGGGCAAACCGGCGGCCCGCCCGAGGGAAGCGATTCGGACCGCAGGCGGCACCGCCGCTCCCAGGGCGGCCAACAGGGCCAAGGGGGCCACCCCGACGAACCTGCCCAGGACCAGCGCCGCCTTGTCGACCGGCCACGACCAGAGGACGGCGGCGCTGTCTTCATCCCGCTCGGGATCGGCCGCCAGCCCCGCCAGCACCATGACCCCCACCTGGAGGAAGGAAAGGAACTGCGCCGCCTGCTGCAGGACGCCGGCACCGGTGCCGGCCACGGTCTGGGTGACGGTGACCAGGCCCGTCGCCAGGCCGCCGGCGACCGCGGCGGGCAGCCACCAGCTGCGCCGTACCCGGATCCAGGTGAACCGGGCGGCGGTCCGGAAGCCGGTGCTCCAACTCATCGTTCCGTCCCCTCCCCGCCGGGCCGCGGCCGCGAGGGGGCAGCCGTGGTAGCCCCCCCGCCGTGGCCGGCGGTGGAGGCGGACCGTGCCGGCCGGCCGAAGCGCCCCGCCGTCAAGCCCCGCAACAGGGCCACATAGCCGTCTTCCACCGTGGGTTCTACGGGCCGGGCACCGGGCGGCTGGTGCCAGGCCAGAACCCGGAAGCGGGTCGACGCTCCTTCTCGCCGGGACGACACGACCACCGCCCCCTGGGGAGCCTGTCCCTCCACCTCCCAGACCAGGCCGGCGGCACAGGCGGCCAGGTCGGCCGGCGGTCCGAGCCAGCGCAGCCGCCCGCCGGCGATGACGGCGACCTCCTGGCAGGTGGCTGCGATGTCCTCGACCACATGGGTGGAGAACAGGATCAACCTGTCGGGACCCAGGCCGCCCAGGAGCTGGCGGAAGCGGACGCGCTCCTCAGGGTCCAGCCCGGCGGTGGGTTCGTCCAGCAGGATCAGCGCGGGATCGCCCAGCAGGGCCATGGCGATGCCCAGGCGGCGGCGCATGCCGCCCGAGAGGCTCCCGGCCCGGACGTGGCGGGCATCCTGGAGGCCCACCTGCATGAGCCGCTCCTCAATCTCCCGGCGGCGGGCGGACCGGTCCTCGATCCCCTTGAAGATGGCCGCGAAGTCCAGGGTCTCGTAGACGGTGAGCTGGGGGAACCAGCCGCCCTCCTGGGGGAGGTAGCCCAGGTGCTGGCGCACCGCGTGCTGGTCGCGGGGAAGCGTCCAGGGCCCGACCTGCACCTGGCCCCGGGTGGGTTCCACCAGGGTGGCCAGGATACCCAGCAGCGTGCTCTTCCCGGCCCCGTTGGGACCAAGAAGGCCCAGCACCCCTGGTCCCCAGGCCAAGCTGACGTCCTCGAGGGCGACCTTGCGCCGGCCATAGATCTTGCTGACGCCCTCGAGGTACAGGCGCACACCCGTGCCGGCACGCAGGCGCGTGTCCGGGCCCGGATGCATCCGGATACCCGTCGCAGGTGCCGCCGTGCCCGGCATTGCCGTTGCCGGGGTGCCGGCCGGCGGGTGGGAGGGTTCCGGCCCTCCGTGGCTGCGATGCTCCATCCCCCTGTCGTCCATGCCTGCTCACCCTTCCACGCCGTCTCTCCACCGGGTAGAGACGGGCGCCCGCGCCGGGCGTTCCCGCCGGCGTGGGGAGACACCCCACCGATGCCGGGGACGAGCAGTGGAAAGCGGGCGGCAGCCGGACCCAGGCGAGCCGGATTCGTTGCGAAGGCTCCGGTCGTCCGGGTGGTGGGGTCGTGGTCAAGACCATGGCGAAACATGGGCATTCCCGCAGTGGGGTCGTGGCAGCCGATGGGGCGGCCCTGGGGCGCCCCCCGCAGATCAGGGCTTCGGTAGGGCTCCCATATGCCACGGAATGGGAGGAGGGCTTCCATAGGCCACGGAAGGGGAGGAGCCCCCGCAACCGGCCTTCCTCTGGACCCGACGCCGGGTCAGCAGGCGGCAGAGGAGGCCGGCGGCCCGTCCGGTCGGAAGCCGGTGGCCCCTCACGAGCCGGGGGTCCGGATCCGGGCGAGCCGTCGCCCTGGGAGCCGCGCCACCAGGTACCCCAGGAAGGCTCCCAGCCCGTTCAGCAACAGGTCGTCCACGTCGCAGGATCCCGCACCCAGGAGGAACTCGGCCGTTTCCAGGACCAGACTGGCGGCCAGCGCGCTTCCGACCACCACCGTCGCCCTGGTCCGGTTTGGGCGGCACCATGTCCACAACAAACCCCAGGGGACGAACACGAGGATGTTACCGGCGAGATTCTGCACGGCGATCCCCACCGAGGGCTCGCCCGCCAGGTAGCCGGCGATGGTGCGGAACGGGACCAGGTTGACCGCGAAGCGCCACCGCAGCATCAGCGCCTCGGGCCGCCACCCGTGGGTCAGCACGACCTCCGGGAACTTCAGGACCGTGACACGCAAGAGGGCCGCGAGGTAAAGAAGCACCACGCCCACCCGGATCCCCTTGGACCACGCCCGCCACCGCGTCCGGGGCCGTTGCACGCAGGGCCACCTCCTCAATGCGGCCTCCCATTACGCCGTTAAGCCGGGGTAGCGGGTTCCACCGTCCCTCCCCCACCGTCCCTCCCGAAGGGGGACGGTCAGGGCGCCAGCACGAGGTGCTCCCCGGCCAGGTCCGCGACCCGCCCTTCGCTGTCGACCACCACCGCCCATACGGGATCACCGGCGGAGGCGGCGGCGCTGTACGCCTCGAGCACCGACCGCAGGAGGGCGGTCCCCTCGTGATCGAGACCGCGGGCAGGTTCGTCCAGGATCCACAAGGCTGGCCGGACCAGCCAGCTTTGGGCCAGCAGCCACCGGCGCCACTGGCCGCCCGAAAGCTGATCCAGGGGCTGGGAGGCCGTCTCCGCCAGACCCCAGAACGTCAGAGCCTCCGCCACGGCCTTCCGGGGCTCGGGCACCGCCCGGACGGCCGCCAGGTAGTGCAGCGCGCTACCGGACCGCATCCCTTGAAGAACCCGGCCCGCCTCGGGCACGTAGCCGATCCGGGCGCGGATCCGCGCCAGGTCATCCGGGGCGGTGCCGGGGAAAACCAGCGGCTCGTCGCCGGCCCCCTTCCAAAAGTAGGCCACCCGCCCGGAGCGGGGCGTGGCCAGGGTCGCCAGAACCCGTAGAAACAGCGACTTGCCGCTGCCGCTGGGCCCCTCCACCAGGGTCACGCCGGGCAGCAGCCGGCCGTCGGGGATCGGGATGGGTCGCTTGGCCGGGAGCACCAGTCCCCGCCACGTGATGGCGGGCAAGGACCCCGGAGCCGTCAATCTCCCAGCCCCCCCGCTACGGGGACCGGGCGGGTCCAAAGGCGCCAGCCGAACCCCACCGCCACGGCCAGCATGGCGACTTGCACCGCCGCCGCCGGGACAGGCCCGGCCGCCAGCGGATTCCAGGGGCCGAGGAAACGGCTGCCCAGGGTCACCGCAGCCCACAATCCGGCCGACGCGACCATGGCACCGAGGGTACCGGCCCGGACCTGCCACCACAGGGTCCAAGCGATGCCCAGCCATAAGGGCGCCAGGCGGGCAAGGCCAGGGGCCAGCACCGCGGCACCCCCCCGGGGCCGGGCGAGGTCCGCAGGCCCGATGCCCAGGCCGAAGTCAAACAACGCGCCAACCAGCGCAGGTTGGATCCAACCGGCCACCACCAGCAACCCGGTCGCCAGCCCCCCGGCGACCCAGGCGCGAACCAGCAGGCGCCCGGCCGGTGGGAAGGGCGAAAGGGCCTCCAGGTCCGCCCAGAGCTGGCGGCGCCGCGGCCAGGCCGCGGCCAGGGCCACCAGGGTCCCGAGCCAGGGTGCCACCAGGGCCAGGCTGTCGGCGGAGAGGAGGATCAGCTGCCAGCCCGCCAGGGTCGCAGGCTCGGCCGGTCCCCCGGCACCCGTCGCGCCCGGTTCCCAACGGGCACCGCCCGGGCCAATGGGCGGGAGGGCGGCCCGGCTGGCCGTCTCGACGGCCATCAGGTGGAGGAGCAGCCCCCCCGCGATCAAGAGGAGCTGGACGGCCAGAAAGGACAGCGGCAACCAGCGGGCCTCGGCCCAGACAAGGCGCGCCAGCTGGCGCCAGCCCGGTGGAACCGGGCATGCGGAAACCGGTTCCAGCGCCGGGCGGGCTTCCCCGGTGACCATCGGGGCGGCGCCGTCCCGCGTCCCATCGCTCAGAACCTCTGCGACGGCGGGCACCAGGCCGGCGGGAACGGCCGGTTCGTCCGCGGCGACGGCCCGCAGCCCCGCCCAGAGCAGGGCCACCTCGTCCGGTTCGAGGGGCGGCTCCCCTTCAAGCCGGGCCCCGTCCGCCGCATCCCGCCACAGGGAGACCCAGTCCCCCGGGGCGGCCTGGTCCGGGTGGGCGGGCCGGCCCTGGGCACCGGCGGCGCTGGGGCTTCGAGCCCCCTGCAACCCGGCGGTCCCATCCCCCACCGGCGGGTGATCGCCTTCAGCCGGCGCCGGCACCCGATCCGCGTCCCCCTTCACCTGGCCCACCTCCTCCCCGTTCATCGGCCGCAAGAGCCTGGCGCAATGCCTTCAAGGCGCGGTGCAGCCGGGATTTCACCGTTCCCTCGGCGACGCCCAACAAGGCGGCCACCTCGGCAACGGGCCGCTCCTCCAGCACACGCAGGACGACCACCTGCCGCCAGGCCAGGGGCAGATCCATCAGCGCCGCCCGCATGCGGTGGGCCGCCTGCAGCCGCTCGTCGCGGTCGGAGACCAGCGCGGCCGGATCCGCGCCGACGGATGCCCCGCCACCGGTCGCCACCGGGACCGCCCGCCCCTCCCAAGGTGGCGACGCCGCGGTGGCGGGGGCAACCAGCTCCACCCGCTGCCGGTAGGCGCTGCGGGCGTCGTCCCGGATCAGGTTGGTCAGGATGGTGTACAACCAGGCGCCGGGGTGTTGCGGCACCCGTCCTGCGCGCAGGCTGCGCAGGGCCCGGACCATCGTCTCCTGGGTCAGATCCTGGGCCCGCTCGGGATCGACGCCGAGACGGACGGCATGGCGGTACAACTGGGGCGCCCACGTCGCGGCCAGGCGATACAACGCCTCGGGGTCGCCCTTTCGCAGGGCTTCGATCCAAGAGGCTTGTCCGGTACCGGTACCATCCGCGTTATCCGCCGTAGAACCGGCAGCGCCCGCCGGCAGGGTGTCCCGGACGAATCCTGCCCGCCCCGCATCCCCCGCCCCATCATCCTGGCGGGCGGTCTCCGCCCGGGTCACGGCCCTCGGGGTCGGGTTGCTGGGGACCGGGAGGTGCCGGGCTGCCGTTGTCCCGGCGCCGGCGGAAGGGACCGGGGGCGGAGCGGCGGGTTGAGCCGCGGGCGGGGCTGCGTCACCGGCGCTGGAGGACGGCTCCTCCGACGCCCAGCCCCCCTCCACCGGCAGGGCTCGCTGGGCCCTCCCGTCCGGGGCCCGATGGGACGGTCCCGCCGTGGAGCGGCGCGCCCACGGTACACCGGCTGTCACACCGATTCCGTCCATCCGGCCACCCCTTTCCCCGGCCCTTTCGTCGACCACCCCGGCGGACGACGGCCGACCGCCGCCACGGTGACGAGCCCACCCGCTGCCAAACCGTACTCACCAAGAATGAAAGACGAAGCCGAGGGGTTCGGGTTCCCGCCCCACGGGGCGACCTGGCACGAGGCCGCGCCAGGGCCCGACCCATCCCTGGCGCGCCCCAACGCCCCCTCACCAGCGCGGCCGCAGCGGCGCCTCTTCAATCTGGAGGTGGGTCGATCGCAGGTAGGGATAGAGCCGCAGGCCGAAGCCCAGGGAGCGGTCCACGCCGATGTGGGCGAGCCACCCCAAGAGGGGCAGGAAGACCCGCCCCGTCGCCCACCAGCCCACCAGGCCCAGGACCAGGGGCACCGCGGTGCTGTGGGCGGCGTTGTACAGGAAGAACCAGCCCGGCGCCGGCAACGGGGGCTCGGCGGGCCGCCCGCCGCCCCGCCGGCGCTCGCCGGCGCTGCGCCCGGAACCGCCACCGCCCCGCCCCCGACCCGTCTCCGCCGGCACCCCCTGGGCCAGGCGGCGGGACGCCAGGACGAAGGGCAGCAGCCCGATCAGGTCGGGCAGGATGAAGAAGACCACAAAGGCGGGCCACCCGCCCCCGGCCGCCCGGTAGCCGGCGAGAGCGGCCAGCGCCAGCATCAACCCCTCCAGCCGCAGCCACATCCTGGCCACCGTTTCCCCTCCTCCACCCCTGCCCCCGTCCGGCGCCCCCACCGCGCCGCCGTGGGCCGAACGACCACCGCCAGCCGCTGGCCCTGGCCCGTCTCTCGCGAGACTCTCTCGCGAGACGTTCCGCCGCCTGGCCCGCGCGGGAGCCGGTTCAACCCCGCGGGTCCGCGCCGCCCAGCGCGTCCCAGGCCAGCAGGGCCGCCCCCACCAGACCCGCCCGGTTGCCCAGCCGGGCCCGGGCCAGGGTGACGGCCTGACCGTTGACGGGCAGGGCATGCTCCCGCATGGTGGCCTCCATGACCGGCGCCAGGAGGTCGTACCGGCTCATGACGCCGCCGCCCAGCACCAGGCGGTCGGGGTTGAACAGGTTCACCGCGTTGGCCAGCCCCAGCCCCAGCAGGCGGGCGTACGCCTCCGCCACCGCCCGGGCCCGGGCGTCCCCGGCCGCGGCGGCGTCCAGCAGATCCCGCGCCGTCCAGGTCCCGCCGGGCCGGCCGGGTGGCGGGCCCAAGCGCTCCTGGGCCATCCGCCCAAGGGCGGGACCCGACGCCAGGGCCTCCCAGCAGCCCCGGTTGCCGCAGCCACACACGGGCCCGTCGGGATCCAGGACGGTGTGGCCGATCTCGACCCCGTTGCCGTTGACCCCGTCGAACAGCCGGCCGCCGATCACCAGGCCGCCGCCGATCCCCGTACCCACGGTGATGTAGACCATCACCGCGGCCCCCTGCCCCGCGCCCAGCCGGGCCTCGGCCAGGGCCGCAGCGTTGGCGTCGTTGTTGACCGCCACCGGGATTCCCAGGCGCCGGGCCAGTTCGTCTCGCAAGGCGAACCCGTTCCAGCCCGGCAGGTTGGGCGTTCCCATGAACCGGCCCTCGGGCAGCACCAGGGGGCCCGGTGCCCCCACGCCCGCCGCCGCCGGCTCCCGCCCCGCCGCCCCCGCCAGTTCCCGCACCGCGGCGGCCAGGCGCTCCATGGCCTGGGCGGGCCCCGCTGCGGAGTCGGTGGGCAGGGTGCGCTCCGCCAGGACCCTCCCCGCCCGGTCGACCAGCCCTAGGGCGATCTTGGTCCCGCCCAGGTCGATCCCCAGGACCACCTCCTCCGGGGCACCCGGCGGCAACTCCGGGCCGCTTCCGCCCGCCGCGAAGACCATCCCTTCGGTGCCTTGGTTCTCGGTGCCTTGGTTCATCCGCCGTCGAACTCCTTCGCTCCAACGGTATGCGGGCATGGGACCGCCCATGGGCACCGGCTGCGCCCATGCCGTGCCCCCGCCCCCGCGGCGTCGCCCAAGCCCCGTGCCGCCTCGCAAGCCCCATGCCGTCCGCCAGGAAGAGGTTCACCGGCGGCCGCCGCGCCTCCTGTCCCGGGCCGGGGTCGACCAGGCCGGGGCCGCCTTTCCCGTCCCACCCGACCCTCGGGCCCGTAGTACAATTCCTGTGTCATGAACCGACCCCGGTCCTCCCACCCGTCGATGGATCCGGCGCCGGTGGCGCCGGGACCCGTTCCGCCGGCGCCCGCAGGCCGGCCACCGGCCGAGCACCCGGTGGCCCGCGGGGGGCACCGCTTTCCTGCCGCCCTGCAAGGGTTGGTGCTGGTCGCCGTGCTGGGGGCCGTCGCCGTGACGGTCCGCCCGGCGGACCTGGCCCGGCTGGGCCGGTTCCTCCTGGACGAACCGGCCTGGGCCCTGGGGGCCGCAGCGGCGTACGCCGCCGCCTTCGCCCTGCGCACCCTGGCCTGGCAACTGCTGCTGCCCCGCCGCCTGCCCTTGGCCACCCTGGGCCGGTTGACCCTGGCCGCCAACCTGGTCAACCACCTGGCGCCAGGCAAGCTGGGCGAGGTGGCCCGCATGGCGCTGGGGGCCCGGTGGGGCCTGCCGCGGGCGGTGGCGGTGGTCTCCGTCATCCAGGCCCGGGCGGTCGACACGGCGGCCCTGCTGGCGGTGGCGGGGGTCGCCCTGGCGGCTTCGCTCGGCGCGGGACGAGCGGCGGGTGCTGCCGGGGCCGGTGGCGCCGGCCTGCGCCCGGGCTCGGGACCGGGTTCGGGGCCGGCCCTCCCAGGAGCCTGGGACGCCGCCGCCCTGCCGGCGGCCGTTCTGGTGGGGGTCGCAACCCCGGTGCTGCTGGCGGTGGCCGCACGGCAGGCCCCCCGATTGGCCCGGCGCTGGCCGCGGCTGGAAGGTGCCGCCCAGGCCCTGGCGGCCGTGCCGGGCCGGCGCCTGGCGGCGGCCTGGGTCCTGTCGGCCGCCAGCTGGCCCTTGGAAGCGGGCATGCTGGCGGTGGTAACGCGGGGTTTGGAGGTACGCCTGGAGCCCGCGGCCCTGGTGACGATCACCCTGGTGGCGGTGGCCGGCCAGGTGCTGGCCGTCACCCCCGGGGGCCTGGGGACCTATGAGGCCAACATGACGGCCATGCTCTACCTCTACGGGGTGCCGCCGGCGACGGGCTTCCAGGTCGCCCTTTTGACCCACCTGGCCAAGTACGCCTTCGCCGTCGTGGCGGGGTTGGAACCGGCGTGGCGCCTGGCCGGCGGACCGGCCTTGCTCCTGCGACGGGTTCGGGCCGCCCGGGGCCCTGCTGCTCGCCCGGCGGCGGAGGGGGAGCCGGGAGAGGATGCCCACTGACCCGCGGGGGCGACCGCGGCCTGCTTCCGGTTTTCGCAGGCCCGGTTTTCACAGGCCGCGGAACGGCCCGCCGTGTCGCGGCACCGGGGCCCCGACGGGTTTGGACAACTGGGCGATGACGGAGGAGGCTCGCGCCGTGCCCTACGCCGGTACCTGCCGGGTGGAAGCCGTCCTGGTCGCCACGGAACCCGATTCCTTCATCACCCGCCGGGTCGACGCGGTCGAGGTCGACCTGGGCGGCATCCCGGGCGATCGCCACCACGGCCTGACGCGCCCCGCGGGAAGCCGCGAACCCATGTATCCCCGCGGAACGCCCATCCGCAACCGCCGCCAGCTCAGCGCCGTGTCGGTGGAAGAGTGCGCCGCCATCGCCGACAGGCTGGGGCTCGACGCCGTCTTGCCGGAGTGGCTGGGGGCCAACCTGCTGCTCTCCGGCCTGCCCGATCTCACCCGGTTGCCCGCGGGGGCACGCCTCCTCTTTCCCGGCGGGGCCGGCCTCGTCTGCGAGGGAGAGAACCGGCCCTGCCGCCACCCGGGCGAGGTGCTGGCCCGCCTGCACCCCCTGCATCCGGAGCGAGGGGCGCTGCCGGTCCGGTTCGTCCAGGTCGCCCGGGGCCGGAGGGGAATCGTGCTCTCGGTCGAGCGGCCGGGGCGCATCGCCCGGGGCGACCAGGTGCGCCTGTGGCTGCCCCGCTCGTGAGCACCCCGGCCGCGACGGCCCTGCGGCGGCCCGTCGAACCAAACCCTGCCTCCCTCGCTCCCGGCCGACTTTCTCCCCGCCGACTTTAAAGGGCCGTGGCGCGCTGAGCTGGCCGTAGGTGCCCGTCCACCCAGGCCTTTCCGCCCTCACTCCCGGGCGACCGCCGGCACCGCTTCAGCCTGGGCGTAACTCCGCTTCAGCTCCTCGTCCGGCAGGAAGAACAGGCAGAGCAGCCCCATCACCGCCATGGCCGCCGTGTAGAGGTAGACCCGGCGCAGGGCCTCGGTGACGGCCTCGTTGAAGGCGGTGCGGAAGACCGTCACGGCCTGCTCCACCTGGGCTTCCATCGCTTGCCGGATCTGGGCGAGGGCCTGTTCCTCCGCCCGGGCGGTCATGGCCGGCACCTGGGCCTCCAGGGCCTGCCGCGCCGCAGCCAGGGCCGCCTGGCGCGCGGCCGGGTCCGCAGGCGGCGCTTCCACCAGCCGGCGCAGGTCGGCCGGCAGGGCCGGGTTGGCCAGCAGGGCCTGGCGGGCGCGTTCATCGCCCTCCAGGGCGGCCGCCAGGGTCGCCTCAAGGGTGTCCACCTGGGCGCGCACCGTGGCCGGGATGCCGCCCTCGGGCAGCTGGTCCTTCAGCGCCTGGGGCACCCGCGGGTCGGCCTGCAACCGCCGGTAGGCCTGTTCGTCCCCCTTGAGGGCGCGCTCCACCTGGGCCAGGACCTCGTCGAAGCCCTGGCGCACCCGGGCCTCCAGGTCGACGCCGCCCACCGCGCCCTCCGCCGGCATCTGGATCGCCGTGCCGGCCGTCCGGTAGGCCGGCGGCAGGTGCTGGACGATCCCGTCGTGCAGCGCGCCGCTTAGCACCGTCCCCAAGAGCGCCACGGCCACCGTCGAGCCCACCTGGCGGAAGAACTGGGTCGCGCTGCTGGCCGTGCCGATGCGCTCGCGGCTGACGCTGTTCTGCACCGCCATGCCGTAGAGGGGCATGGACGGCCCGAACACGAACCCGAGCAGCACCATCAGCACCAGCACCTGCCAGAGGGGCGTGTCGACCCGCAGCACCTCGTGGAAGACGAGGAAGAGGACCACCGACCCGACAGAGCTCACCAGCAGCATCGGCTTGTAGCGACCGAAGCGGGTGGCCAGCTGGCCCGCCAGCAGGCTGCCCGCCATGGTGCCGAAGGTCAGCGGCGTCAGGGCCAGGCCCGAGTTGGAGGCGGAGAAGCCCTTGACCTGCACCAGGTAGAGGGGCAGGAACATCACGCTGCCCAGGAAGGTGCC
>DATCLH010000275.1:0-9182 GCA_036564035.1 Thermaerobacter sp. | reverse complement strand
CCGGGCCCGTCGCCCACGTAGGCCCCCTCCCCGTGGGCGATCTCCAGGCGGATGACCCGGCCCGGTGCCAGCCCGCCGGTCAGGGCCGAGGGCCCTTCGACCCGAACCCACACCGGCCGGCACTGGAACCGGCCCTGCCGGTTGGGCCGCAGGGCGCCGGGCAACAACCCCGCCTCGCACAAGATCTGAAAGCCGTTGCAGATGCCCAGCACGGGGCCGCCGGCGGCGGCGAAGGACCGCACCGCCTCCATCACCGGCGTGCGGGCCGCCAGGGCCCCGGCCCGCAGGTAGTCGCCGAAGGCGAAGCCGCCCGGCAGCACGACTCCCGCGAAGGACCGCAGGTCGCTGCGCCGGTGGTCGACCACCTCGACCCGCTGCCCGAGGTCGCGGGCCAGCACCGCCGCCACGTCGTGGTCGCAGTTGGAGCCGGGGAACCGGATCACGGCCAGGCGCACGGCGATCCCCCGCCCTCTCGCGGGGCCGGCTCTGCTGGCACGACGGCGGCCGCCGCGGACGGTGACGCAGCCGGCGCCTCCCCCTCCACCCGTACCCGGAAGACCTCCAGCACCGGGTTTGCCAGCAGCTGCTCGGCCATGGACCTGGCCTGTTCCTCCGCCTCGGCGGCGCTGGAAGCCTCAAGGTCGATCTCGACGCGCTTCCCGACCCGCACGGCGGCGACCCGGCGGTACCCCAGCCCCTGCAGGGCCGCCCGCACCGCCTCGCCCTGGGCATCGAGGGCGCCGGGACGCAGGTCCACCTCCACCACCACGCGGAAGAACCGGCGGGCCGCCCCGCCACCCGCCTTCCGGGCGTCGCTCATGCCGTCGCCCCCAGCCGCCGCCAGACCTCGGCGTAGGCACCCGCCACGTCGCCCAGGTCCCGGCGGAAGCGATCCTTGTCGAGGGGCTCGCCCGTCGCCCGGTCCCAGAGGCGGCAGGTGTCGGGCGAGATCTCGTCGGCCAGCAGGAGCTGGCCGGCGGCGCGGCCGAACTCCAGCTTGAAGTCGACCAGGATCAGGTCCCGCTCTGCCAGGTAGGCCCGCAGGGTCCGGTTGACGCCGAGGGCCATGGCTTCCATGCGGTCCAGTTCCTCCGGCGTGGCCAGGCCCAGCAGCCCCACATGGGCCCGGTTGATCAGGGGATCGCCCAGGTCGTCCCGCTTGTAGTAGAGCTCGACGACCGGCTCGTCCAAGACCCGGCCGGCCTCCAGCCCCAGGCGGCGGGCCAGGCTGCCCGCCACCACGTTGCGGACCACCACCTCGATGGGCACGATGTCCACCCTCCGGGCCAGCAGCTCCCGCTCCCCGGCCACCGCCACCAGGTGGGTCGGCACGCCGGCCGCCTCCACGACCCGGAACAGGTGGGCGCTGATCTGGGCGTTGAGCCGGCCCTTGTCGCCGATGGTGCCGCGCTTGCGGCCATCGAAGGCGGTGGCGTCGTCCTTGAAGTAGATGCGGACCAGCCCCGGGTCCGGGGTGGCGTAGACGATCTTGGCCTTCCCCTCGTACAGCCGCTCCCCCCGCGGGGGGATGGTCGCCGCCTCCGGTGCCATGCTGGCTCCCCTCCCTGATCGCCGGCCCGGCCCACCGGCCGCACCGGCTGTCGCTGGCATCCCACGGGGCCGATCCGGACGCGCCCCCGACGCGCCCGGACGCCTTCAGTCGCCCTCTTCCCCATCGCTCCCGCCGGACAGCAGGCCCGCCCGGCGGAAGATGGTGTCCACGTGGCGCAGGTAGGCCTTCGGGTCGAACAGGGCGGCCAGTTCCTCCGGTGTCAGGACCTCCCGCACCCGGGGGTCCTCGGCCACCAGCTGGCGGAAGGGCTTTTGGCCCTGCCAGCCCCGCATGGCCAGCTCCTGGACGATGGCGTAGGCGTCCTCCCGGCTCAGGCCGCGTTCCACCAGGGCCAGGAGCACCCGCTGGGAGTAGATCAGGCCGCCGGTCCGCTCCAGGTTGGCCGCCATGGCCTCGGGGTAGACGTGCAGGTCGCGGACGATCTCGGTCAGCAGGGCCGTCATGTAATCGGCCAGGATCAAGGCGTCGGGCAGGATGATCCGCTCCACCGACGAGTGGGAGATGTCCCGCTCGTGCCAGAGAGCCTGGTTCTCCAGGGCGCTGACCAGATGGCCGCGGATCACCCGGGCCAGGCCCGAGATCCGCTCGCACTTCTCGGGGTTGCGCTTGTGGGGCATGGCGGAGGAGCCCTTCTGGCCCCGCCGGAAGGGCTCTTCCACCTCCCGCACCTCGGTGCGCTGGAGGTGGCGGATCTCCACGGCCATCTTGTCGTAGGTGCCCGCCAGGATCGCCAGGGCCGCCAGGAGCTCGGCGTGGCGGTCGCGGGAGACGATCTGGCTGGAGACCGTCTCCGGCTCCAGGCCCAGGCGGCGGCAGACGTAGGCCTCCACCTCCGGGTCCACGTGGGCGAAGGTGCCCACGGCGCCCGAGATCTTGCCCACCGCCACCGCCTGCCGGGCCCGCCGCAGCCGCTCCAGGTTCCGGCCCAGCTCGGCGTACCACAGGGCCAGCTTCAGGCCGAAGGTCAGCGGCTCGGCGTGGACCCCGTGGGTGCGGCCGATCATCACGGTGTCCTTGTGGCGCCGGGCCTGCTCGGCCACCGCCTCCCGGAGCGCCGCCACCTCCTCCAGCAGCAGGTCGACGGCCTGGGTCAGGTTGACGGCCAGGGCCGTGTCGACCACGTCGGAGGAGGTCAGCCCGTAGTGGATCCAGCGGGCGTCCTCGCCCACCTGCTCCGCCAGGGCGGTGGTGAAGGCGATCACGTCGTGGTGGACCTGGCGCTCGATGGACAGGATGCGCCCCACGTCGATCCGGGCCCGGCGGCGGATGCGGGCCGCCGTGCCCGGGGGCACCACGCCCCGCGCCTCCCACGCCTCCACCACCAGGAGCTCCACCTCAAGCCACGTGGCGTACTTGTGCTCCAGGGTCCAGAGGCGACCCATGGCGGGGCGCGTGTAGCGCTCGATCATGGGGCCACCGCCTGCCCGCTTCCCTCGCCGGTGGAACCGGCCTCCGCCCCGGCGGCCTCCGGCCCGGCGGCCATCGACCCGGCGGCAGCCGCCGCGGGCCGGGTCCCAGCCAGTTCGTCCTGCAGCCGGCGGTCCGCCTCGTCGACCCGGGCCTGCAGGCGCTGGCGGTAGGCTTCCAGGCGCTGTCCCAGGCCGGGGTCCTGCAGGGCCAGGATGCGGGCCGCCAGCAGGGCGGCGTTGGCGGCCCCGTCCAGGGCGACGGTGGCCACCGGCACGCCCCGCGGCATCTGGGCCGTCGCCAGCAGGGCGTCGAGGCCGCCCGCCGCGCCGCCCTTGAGGGGCACGCCGATGACGGGCAGCAGGGTGTGGGCGGCCACCACGCCGGCCAGGTGGGCAGCGCTGCCCGCGGCGGCGATCAGCACCTTCAGCCCCCGCTGGGCGGCGGTGGTGGCGTAGTGGGCCACCCGTTCGGGGGTGCGGTGGGCGGAGGCGACGGTGGCCTCAAAGGGGATCTGGAGCTCCTGGAGGACGGCGAAGGCCTGGCGCAGGGTGGGAAGGTCCGAATCGCTGCCCATGAGGATGCCGACCCTGGGGGCCGACGGATCGGGGGTCGCCGGCGACGCTGCATTGACGGTGGGCGCCGCGGCGGGGCTGGCGGTTGCGCTCACGGGTGCCACCTCCTCGGGTCTTTCCCTTGGTCCAAAGGTCCGGCGGGCGGCCGGCGCGCCCGGCGGGCTCCAGGGCGGCAGCCCCCGGGCGGCGGGCCGCGGTCCCGGGAAGGGGGGAAACGTTCGGAAATCATCCGACATATTATCGGTTCCACTTCGATTTCATTGGGTTAATTTCCGAATGTCAATCCCGATGTTCCGGATTAAACATTCGGATTTCGGCTGCTCCGCCTAGGCCGCGGGGGTCCCCGCCGGGTTCCCACCCGTTGAGGTGCCGTGGCGTCGCACCCGTTTCGGCGTCCTCCCGTCCCCTGCGGCATCGCTCCTCGGCCCGAACCTGTCGGGCCGCGTCTCGGGCCCTCCAGCCGCGTCTCGGCCTCCGCGTCTCGGCCCCTCCAGCTTCGGTCGTCCCGCCCCGTCCCACCCCCCACGGGGCCGCCCCGGGTGGGGCGGGAGAACCCTGCCCGCCCCTGCCGGCCCGCAACCCCGGCACCGGCGGGTGGAGCCGGCGGCGCGACCGCTCCGTTTCCTGCCGCTTCCTTCCCCTTCCCTCCCCGGCCGCCCAGGGACCCTTTTCGCACCGGATCCTCCGGGACCCCGGCCACCTCAGCCAGGGAGGACCGCCGGCTGCCTGCGGGGAACCCTGGGTCTGGGTGCCGGCCCCCTCCGGGGAAGGCCACCCTGGGGGCCCGGACCCTCACCCAGCGAGAGGAGGCGCCTGCATGCTCGTCGTCATCAACCGCATCTGGCCCGAACCGGGAGGCGAAGCCCGCTTGGAGGAGGCCTTCTCCCGCACACCGGGGATGAAGGACGTCCCCGGCTGCCTGGGCTTCGAGTTCTGGCGCGCCACCGGTAGGGCCGGGGAGGCCGGCCGCGCCGAGTACCTGGTCGTGACCCGCTGGGCCTCCCGCGAGGCCTTCGAAGCCTGGCGCCAGAGCGCCCACTTCCAGCATGCCCACCGCCACAGCGGCGCGTCGGCCGGCGCCCGCAGCGAGCTGGTGATCTACGAGGTCCTGCGCCAGGCCTGAGGCCCAGGGCCAGCCGCGGGGGCACGCCGACCCGGGGGCCAGGGGAGCGGGGAGCGGGGCGCGGCCCGGGGGCTCAGGGGGCCGCCGGCGGTTGCGGCGCCCGGGAGGGTTCGGGACCGGCCACCGGGTGCACCGGCCGGACCGGCGCGGCGGGCCGGAAGCGTGGCAGGACCCACGCACCAGGCCGGCGGCCCGCCGCTGCCCGGGCCGGTGCCCCATGGGCGCCCCGCCGCTGCCCGGGGCGGCGCCCCGCAGGCGCCCCGCCGGTGTCCGGGGCGGTACCCCGCAGGTGCCCCGCCGCTGCCCGGGCCGGCACCCCATCGGCGCCCCGGCGGTGCCAGGGCCGGCACCCCGTCGGCACCCCATCGGCGCCCCGACGGTGCCAGGGCCGGCACCCCGTCGGCACCCCACCGCTGCCCGGGCCGCCGCCCCGCCGGTGCCCGGGACACCGGCCCGGGATTGACGGCGACGCCGGCCCCTCCCATAATCGGGGTAAGGCGAATATCGAGTAGTCCGATAGGGTTTTGGGAACAAGCCGGCCCTGACGGCGCCGCGGAGCCCGCCGCCGCCGGGCCGGCTAGACCCGCCGGGCCTCGAGCCGCCACCCCGAGGAGGGACCCACCTTGCGCGACGGGATTCCCGTGCCCCTGGTGCGGGCCAACCAGACCTTCATCATCCTGACCGCCGTCCTCAGCTTCGCCTTCCAGTTCCGGCCGGGCGCCCTGATCGGGCTGGCCGTGCTGCTGTTGCCGCTGCTCTTCGGGCCCCGGGGCCACCTGGTGTTCCACCTGGCCCGGCCCCTTGTGGCCCGCTGGCTGCCCGGCGCGGAGCGGGAGGATGCCCACGTCCAGCGGTTCAACCAGACCCTGGCCGCCCTGTTCTTCGCCATCGGTGCCGCCGGCCTGTACCTCCTGGCGCCTGTGTCGCCCCTGTGGGGCGCCGTGATCGGCTGGGGCGCCCTGCTGGCCGTCGGCACGGTGGCCTTCATCGCCTCCCGCGGCTTCTGCCTGGGCTGCACGATCTACTACCAGCTGCTGCAGCGGGGCTGGATCCGGCGCCCCGGCTCCCACCCGGCCGCCTGATCCGGCACCACCCCGAACCCCTTGACAGGTGGCACGGCGGCGGGCATAGTAATCGGCAAACCGTGGCAGCCCCCTGAAAAGGGCCCTTTGGGCCGGCCATATCGTCGAACGGCGCCGGGAGGACGAGTACCCGGCGGCCCGCCGGCCAGAGAGCGGGACCATGGGCGACCATGGGCTGCGAGTCCCGTCCGGCGGCCCCGCGGGAAGATCCCCTCCCCGGCCGGCCCGCCCCGACGCGGGGCGAGGCCGGCCCGCCGCCGCCCGAACGGGCGGAACCGCCCGGCCACAGGCTGCCGGGCCGGTTCCACCCCAGTAGACGCGGCCGGGTTCTCCCGTTAACGGGACAGGGCATCGCCCCCTGCGTGGCGCGCCGGCTCCGTTCCCGGCGCCCGGCCGCCGCCCCGGCCGGCCGGCGCCCGTTCGTCCCTCTCGCCACCCCCGTTCGGCGGCCCCTCGGGCCGCCGCGTTCCAGCACGCGCCGCCCGCCGCCACGCCGTCGGGCCGTGCCCGGCCGAGTGGGCCGGCGCTTTCGCTGCGCCCCGCGACCCCCAGCCCGGGCGCGGGAGCCGCAGGCGCCGGCCAAGGAGGGTGGTACCGCGGAAGGCAACCACGACGAGCCCCCGTCCCTCGGGACGGGGGCTCTTTGCATCCAGACCCCCCAGGAGGTGATCCCCATGGGCGACGATGCCGTCTTCCCCCGCTCGCCCGTTACCGGCGCATCCGCCCTGGACGGAGGCCGATCCCCCCGGCCCTCGGGCGGCCCCGCAGACGATCCTGGCCGGCCGGGGTCCGGGACCGAATCCCTTGACGTGGTGCTCTACGACACCACCCTCCGCGACGGGACCCAGCGGGCGGGCATCCACCTGACCCTGGCCGACAAGGTGCGGCTGGCCCGCCGCCTGGACGCCTTCGGCATCCCCTACATCGAGGGCGGCTGGCCCGGGTCGAATCCCAAGGACGCCGCCTTCTTCCAGGCGCTGGCCGCCGAGCCCCTGGAGCGGGCGCGGCTGGTCGCCTTCACCAGCACCCGCCGGCCGGGGCTTTCCGTCCGGCGCGACCCTGCCCTGGCGGCGGCCCTGGCGGCCGGGACGCCGGCCGTGTGCGTGGTGGGGAAGGCCTGGGACCGCCACGTCACCGTCGCCCTGGGGACGACCCTGGCCGAGAACCTGGCCATGGTCCGGGAGACGGTGGCGTACCTGGCCGCCCACGGCCGCGAGGTGATCTTCGACGCCGAGCACTTCTTCGACGGCTACGCCGCCAACCCCGACTACGCCCTGGCCGTCCTGGCCGCCGCGGCCGAAGGGGGCGCCCGCTGGATCGTCCTCTGCGACACCAACGGCGGCTCCCTGCCCGAGGCGGTGGCGGCCGCCGTGAGGGCCGCCGCCGCGGCCGTGGAGGTGCCGCTGGGCATCCACTGCCACGACGACGCCGGCCTGGGCGTCGCCAACTCCCTGGCCGCCGTCACTTCCGGCTGCCGCATGGTGCAGGGGACGGTCAACGGCTACGGGGAGCGCTGCGGCAACGCGAACCTGCTCACCATCGCCGCCAACCTGGAGCTGAAGCTGGGGCGACGGTGCCTGCCCCCCGGCGCCCTGGCCGGGCTGACCGCCCTGAGCCGGTCCACCAGCGAGCTGGCCAACCTGCCCCACCGGGAGGAGGCTCCCTACGTGGGCGCTAACGCCTTCGCCCACAAGGCGGGCATCCACGTCTCGGCCCTGCTCAAGGAGCCGGCCCTGTACGAGCACGTGGACCCCGCCCGGGTGGGCAACCAGCGCCGGGTGCTGGTCTCCGAGCTCAGCGGCCGGGCCAACCTGCGCTACGCCCTGGGCCCCGACCTGGACGAACCAGCCCTCGCCCGCCTGCTGGAGCGCATCAAGGAGCTGGAGCACCAGGGCTACCAGTTCGAGGGCGCCGAGGGCACCCTGGCCCTCCTGGCCTGGGAGGCGCGGCGGGCCGCGGGCCATGGCGGGGGCGGCGGCGATGGCCAGGGCACCGGTGACGGCGGTGACCGGGGCCGCGGCGACGGCGGCCCTGGCGAGCGTCCCGGCGACGGCGACGGCCGGGGCGGCGACGGCGAGCGACCGGGCGACGGGCCAAAGGGCGGCGGGGATTCCACGACGGCAGCACCCTTCGTCCTCGAAGCCTACCGGGTGACCGCCACCCACGACCCCACCGCCGGCTCGCGGGTCGAGGCCACGGTCAAGGTGCGGGTGGGCCGCCGGGTGGTCCACACGGCGGCGGAGGGCAACGGGCCGGTCAACGCCCTGGATGCGGCCCTGCGCAAGGCGCTGGTGGAGGTCTTCCCCGGCCTGGCCCGGGTGCGCCTGGTGGACTACAAGGTCCGGGTGCTGGAGGGCGATGCCGGGACGGGAGCCCGGGTGAGGGTGCTGGTGGAGTGCACCGACGGCTTGGGGCGCTGGGGCACGGTGGGCGTCTCGACGAACATCCTGGACGCCTCCTGCCAGGCGCTGGTCGACGGCCTGCGCTACCACCTGCTGGGCCTGGGCTCTAGCACCCGCCCGGGACGGGACGAACCGGCCCCGGCCGGCCCGCGGCCGCACCCCGGTCCGGCCGCCGTGGGCGGCCCCGGTGCCGCCCGGCCCGCCACCGGGACGGCCGGCGGCCGCTAGCGGCAGCGGGCCGCGCCGGACCGGCGAGGGTCTGTCAGCGATGCCCCTGTCCAAATGTCCAAACACGATGGCGGGCGCCGCCTCAGAGGGTGGCGCCCGCCTCGTCGCAGGAGGCCGGCTGGCCGGCGTCCTCCCGGGTGCGGAAGGACTGGCCGCAGCCGCAGGTGTGGATGGCGTTGGGGTTGTGGATGGCGAAGCCCGAGCCCGAGAGGGATTCCACGTAGTCGATGCGGGCGCCCTTGAGGAACCGGGCGCTCATGGCGTCGAGCACCACACGCACCCCGTCCTGCTCGATCACGCTGTCGTCGTCGTTCAGGCTGGAGTCCAGGGCCAACCCGTAGTTGAAGCCGCTGCAGCCGCCCGGCTGGACGAAGACCCGCAGCGCCAGGTCGTCCCGCTGGCGCTCGGCCAAGAGCTCCTTGACCTTGGCCACCGCCTCCGGTGTCAAGGTGATCATCGTCTCACCTCCTGCCGGCTCCTTCTCCAACATAGCACAAGGCGGCTGGGCCGGACCCGGCGCCGGTTTGAGGCCACTGGATAGGCGCGGCCCGCCGGGCGCGGCCCGCCGGCCGCGGCCGCGGGGGCCGGGATCCGGCCGCCGGCACGGCCCGGCGCGCCACCAAGGTGACGGGGCAGGGGCGCCCGCGCCGCGGGCGCCCCTGCCCCGGTGCCGCGTTCGTCCCGTACACGGGCTCAGGCGAACTGGGCCTCCAGCGCCTCCAGCTCCGCCGGGTCCAGGGCCAGGGGCTGGTGGGCCAGGCCCTCCTCCGGGAAGCCGGGCAGCTGCTCCTC
>DATCLH010000274.1:0-1774 GCA_036564035.1 Thermaerobacter sp. | reverse complement strand
GCTGCGGCTGGCCCACGCCCTGGTCCGCATGTACCACGGCCAGGCCGCGGCCGACGCCGCCCAGGAGGAGTTCCTGCGGGTCTTCAGCCGCCACGAGCTGCCGGCGGACATGCCGGAGGTGGTCCTGCCCGCGCCCCGGCTCGACGCCGTCCAGCTCCTGCGGGTGGCGGGCATGGCCCCGTCCAACAGCGAGGCCCGGCGGCTGATCGAGCAGGGGGCCGTGCGGCTGGACGGCCAGCGGGTCACCTCGCCCCAGGAGGAGCTGGCCCCCGCGGACGGGGCGGTCCTCCAGGTGGGCAAGCGGCGCTTCGCCCGCCTGCGCCTGCCGGGCCGTTAAGCGGTGCCCCGGGCCGGCCCTGGACCGGCGGCCCGGGGGCTTGCCGAATCGGAACCGGGACCGCCCCCGGGTCGCCACCCCGGGTGACCCTTGCGGCCCCTTCCGGCGCATCCCCGTCCCCGCCGGCCGTTCAGGCCCCCCGGCCCGGCGCATACACATAGGCCCGGGACCCGGTCCTGCCGGTCCCGGGACGGTGACCCCTTGTGGCCTACGTGCGCCGGAGGAACCGGCGGTGGTGGGGCGGGCCGCCCCGGTTGCGCCTGAGCCGCCGCGGCATCCTGCTGCTGCTCCTCGGGACCCTGCTTGCCCTCCTGTGGCTGGTCGAACGGGCGCTGACGCCTGCCCTGATGACCATCGCCCGCCGGGAGGCGGAGATCCGCGCGGTGCAGGCCATCGGCGCCGCCGTGGAGGCGGAGATCGCCGGCCGCTACCAGCCCGAGGACGTGGTCCGCGTCCGCTACGACGCGGGCCGGCCCGTGTTCGTCCAGGTGAACACGCCGCTGATCGTGGACGTCCAGGCCCGGGTGCTGCGGGCGGTCCAGGAGCGGCTCAACGACCTGCGCGGCATGCCGGTGCGCATCCCCCTGGGGGCCGCCCTGGGCAACGAGCTGCTGGCCGGCTGGGGGCCGGAGGTGCCCGTCCGCATCCTGCCCCTGGGCCGGGTCGACGTGGACGTGGAGAGCCGGTTCGACGGGGCGGGGATCAACCAGGTCCGGCACCGGGTGGTGCTGGTGATCCGCACCACGGTGCGGGTCGCCATCCCCCTCTACGGCGACACGGTGCCCGTAGAGGTGCCGGTGCCCCTGGTGGAGACGGTCATCCCGGGCGACGTTCCGCCGTGGGTGGCTCCCTGGCCCGGGGCCGCGCCGGGAACCGGCGGCGGGGGTACGGGCGGGGCGGGGCGGTGAGGGCAGGGCTCGGACCCCGCACCGTTTCCGGGACGGCGAATCCTGGTATGCTGGAAACCGGGCGGGCCGTTCCCGCCCGGTCCGGATGCCTCCGGGGCAACCCGGAGACCTGGGATTGCCGATCCTGGAGACGGGAGGTCGCGGCATTGGCCGACGTCAGGGCGCAGGCCGGTCGCGTGGCGACCGACGTCCTGCAGCTGGTGGGCGGGACCCCGGTGGTGCGCCTCAACAAGGTGGTGCCCCGGGACGCCGCCGAGGTTTGGGTCAAGCTGGAGTCGTACAACCCCGCCGGTTCCGTCAAGGACCGCATCGCCCTCAGCATGATCGAAGCCGCCGAACGGGACGGCCGCCTGAAGCCGGGGTACACCATCGTCGAGCCGACCAGCGGCAACACAGGCATCGGCCTGGCCATGGTGGCCGCCGTCAAGGGCTACCGGCTGCTGCTGGTGATGCCCGAGACCATGTCCCTGGAACGGCGGGCCCTGCTGCGCGCCTACGGCGCCGAGCTGGTCCTGACCCCCGGGCCGGA
>DATCLH010000273.1:0-2254 GCA_036564035.1 Thermaerobacter sp. | reverse complement strand
GCTTGGCCGGGCGCCTACTCGACCAGCCTCACGACCCGGACCCCTGCGCCGGCGGGCGGCCCTCCCGCCTCGCCCTCCACCCACAGCCGGACGAACCGGCCCACCACCTGCCCGTCGTCCTCCCGGGCCTCTTCGAGAAAGAAGGCGGCAAAGCCGGTGACGGTGACCCGGTCCCGGCCGTGGGTCTCATCGAAGCCCCGGATGACGGGGACGATCACCACCCGCGGCGAGTCGGGGCGGAAATCCTGATACGTGCTATAGGGGTCGGCGGCCAGCCGCTCCCGATAGGCGGCGACGGCCCCGGTGTTCCGGCCGGGTTCGGTCTCAACGGACTGGCCCACCCGGAGCCAGCCCGGGTAGCCGTTGCGGATGTTCTCCCGGACCGTGTCGGCACCCCGGCCGCCGAGGGCCAGCAAGTGGAAGTTGCCGGGCGACCCGGGCCGGTCCAGCACCAGGACATAGCGCCGGCCGGGCTCGAAGACCTGCTCGTCGACCCCGTAGGGCTGCACGCCCCGGACACCGCCGGCGGCCGCCACCGCGGCCGTGGCGCCGGCCCGCACGGTGACGGTCTCCGGGCCGAGGACCCGGGCCAGGCCCAGGGGAACGGCCGATTCCACCTCGACGCGAAGGCGTTGCCCGCCGGAGGCCACCTCGATGCGAGCCATGCCGGCGTCGACGCCGTTGCGGCCCAGGTATTCGGCCGCCAGGGCGCGGGCGCGGGCCGGGTCTTCCGGCAGGGCCGCGACGCCTGCCAGGGCCGCGGCATCGGCGGCCGCCTGCAGGCGGGTTCGCTCGGCATAGAGGCGCCCCCCGTCCACCGCCAGGCCGGCCATGCCAAGGAGGGCCGTCAAGGCGACCGCCACCAGGACGGCCACGCTCCCCTGCTCGCCGCGGCCCGGGCTCCCGCGCCGCCCGGTGAACCGGCCGCCCCGCCGCGGGGTAGGGCGGCGGCTCCCAATACGGGGTCCCACGGGAGCCGGCCCGGGCGCCCCGCCCGGCCGTCCCGGCCGGCGTCCCTTCGCCTCCGTCCCTGCCCATTCCAGCGCACCCATCGCCTGTCCCGCTCCCTCACTCGATCCGGGTCACCACGGCCGCCTCCAGCTGACGCTCCGGCCCCAGCAGGCCGGCCAGGGGGGTGATGAACCGGAAGGGATAGCGCACCTCCACCGTCAGGGGCTCGCCCACCATCCGCCGCGACGGCTCGGGGTCCACCTCCACCGCCAGCTGGGCGACGTCGAGCCCAGTCGCGGCCGCCTCCACCTGCCGGCGGATCCCGGCGTCGTCGCCCGGGTGGACGGCCCCGAAGCGGGCCCCCTCCCGGGCGGCATGGCGCACGGTCAGGCCGGTGTAGACGTAGCGCCCCAGATCCAGGACCCCCATCAGGATCAGAAGGAGGACCGGCAGCAGGACGGCCAGCTCGACCAGGGCCTGGCCCCGCTGCCGTCCGGGGCGACGCGCCCGCCGGTCAGGGGCGCTGGCGACGGCCCGGGCAGCCGGCCTGGCGGCGGTTCTCTCCGGCCCCGGACCGGGGCGGCCGGCGCGAGCCGTCGCCGGCCCGGGTCTGCCGCATCCTGCCTGCCGCCATGGCCACCCTGTCGTCACCGGCCTTCCAACCTCCCTCGTCTCCCCCGGGGATGAGCGCGGCGGCGGGGCGCGGGCCTCAGGCCGCGGCCCCGCCGCCGCGCGGGGGGAGTCCTGTGATGGGGTGGGGGGAAACCATCCTTAATTCCGATGTTTGGTGAATGCGTTTGAGATCAGCCGCCCGACGTGCCAGCGGCATCCTTCAATTCGTTGGTAACCTTGTCAAAGATGGTGTCTAAACCTCCGCTTAACGCCGTCAAAGCGGCGATCAATACCACCGCGATGAGCGCAATGATGAGCCCGTACTCCACCATTCCCTGCCCCGCCTCGTCCCGCAGGCGGAACTTGACGCCTTCCCACCAGGCCATGAGCCGCAGCATGGCGCCGCCCTCCTTTCGTCCCCGCCGGTCCTCGGGCCCTGGGGCGGCCTCCGCTTGCCTCCGCCCGCCCGGCACCCGCCCGGCGCGTCCTGTTGATTCCAGCCTACGGGGCGGCCAAGGGCCGGCCAATGGCCCGCAAGTCGCGTTTGGGTGCACCCCGAGTCCCAACCTTCCGGGGGGACCCGGGTCCTAGGGCGGCGCGCCGCGCCCGCGGGCCCGGCCCCCATCGCCTGGCCCCCGGCCCCCGTCGCCCGCCTCCGTCCCCGCCGCCGACCGGCGGCCCCCGGCCACCT
>DATCLH010000272.1:0-3279 GCA_036564035.1 Thermaerobacter sp. | reverse complement strand
CACCCAGGGCGAAGCCGTGCAGCCGCTCGTGGATCTCGCCCCGGGCCGTCAGCATCAGGATGGGCACCTGGCTCCGTTCCCGCAGGCGCTCGCAGACCTCCCAGCCGTCCACACCGGGCAGCATAAGGTCGAGGACCACCGTCGCCACCGGCCGGCCCCGACTGGCAAGGGCGTCGAAGGCAGCCAGCGCGGAGGCCCCGTCGCCCGCCTCGATCACGGCGAAGCCGGCCCGTTCGAGGTAGAGGCGAAGCAGGCGGCGGATGTCGGCCTCGTCGTCGACCACCAGCACCGCGGGGGCATCGGCGCCCGCGGGGGGCTCCGGGTGCGGTGGCTCCGTGGAACCGGGCTGGTCCCTGCGATCCCCCATCGCCCGTCGCCTCCGTTCCGACAGGATCCGAGGATGAGCCACCGTCAGGACGACAGGATGTCGTCCTTGATCCGCTCGAACTCCTCCCGGCTGATCTCGCCCCGGGCATACCGCTCCTTCAAGATGGCCAGCGCCCGCCGGTTCTCGTCCAGTTCCGGGAGCCCGGCGGAACGCTCGGCGGGGCTCCGGTCCCGCCGCAGGATCAGCCAGAAGATGCCGACGGCGGCCAGCAGGGGGACCAGCCAGAAGGCGACCATCGCCAGCCACATCGCCCACATGCCCCAGCCGTTGCTCCATGCCGGGTGCATCATCATCACGACCGACCTCCCTTCCACCCTCGATACACGAGGGCGACGACCCCGGCGAACATCACGGTGCTGACGGCCCCGGTCGCCGCGATGACCAGCAGGCTGGCCGGGCCACCGCCTGACAAGGATGTCATCATCGGGGGCCAGGCAGCCACCCCCAGCGCCAGCAGCCCGAGGCCGACCAGCAGGGCGGCGACCAGGGTTTCGCCTCCCTCCGCCACGCGGGCTGGAGCGGCTTCCAGCGCCGGACGAACCGGCCCGCGCCCGGCGGCCGGTGCCGCTCCCGCCGGGGCGGCACCGGCGGGAGCGGGTGCGTCCCGGCCGACGGCGCCGTCCGGTGCCCGGGGGTCCGGCCGTTGCGACCCCGGGGCAGAGCCGGCCGGTGCCCCGGCGGTTCGCCGTTGCGGCTCCCGGCTGGCAGCGGCCGGCCGGTTCGCGACCCCGTTCACCGGCAGGCGGAATCCTACCGAGGCTCCCTGGCCCGGCCGGCCCTCGGCGTGGACCGTGCCGCCGTGGGCTTCGACGATCTGCCGCACCATGGCCAGGCCGAGGCCGTAGCCGCGCCGCCCCTTGCTGGCCCGGGCCGAGGGGGCCTCGGGGAGGCGGTAGAAGGGGCGCCAGAGGTTTGCGCCCTCGGCCGGGTCGAACCCGGAGCCGGTATCGTGAACCGTCACCTCGACGGCATCGCCCTGCGGCCGGACCTCCACCCACACCCGCCCGCCGGCCGGGGTATGGGCCAGGGCGTTGTCCAGGAGGTTCCACAGGACCTGGCGGAGCCGGTCGCCGTCGGCCGCGATGGCCGGCACGCCAGGCGCCACCTCCACGTCGAGGCGAATGCCTTGCTCCCGCGCCGCGGGGGCCACGTCCTCCACCGCCTCGGCCACCACGACGGCCGGATCCACCCGACCCACCGGCAGGGACACCTGCCCGGAGGCCAGGGCCTCCCGGTCCAGGAGGTCGGCCACCATCCGCCCGAGCCGGCGCGCCTCCCGGTGGATGACGGCCAGATGGTCCTGCACATCCTCCGGCCGCGTCACCATGCCGTCGAGAAGAGACCGGGCGTAGCCCTGGAGGTAGGTCAGCGGGGTGCGCAACTCGTGGGCCACGGCTGCCAGGAACGCCTCCCGCTGGGCCTCTTCCCGGGCCAGTTCGTCCGCCAGCGCGTCCAGGGCCCGGGCCAGGTCCGTCGCCTCCCGGTAGGCGGCCGGGACCCGTCCCCGGATCCTGCCCCGCGGGTGGCGGGCGATGGTCCGGGCGACGGCGCTCAACCGTTCCAGAGGCCGGGCCAGCCGCCGCGAGACGAACCAGGCCAGGCCGGTGGCGACCGACAGGGCACCGGCCGAGGCCAGGGCCAGGATGGCCATGAAGGCGCGCAGGGCCGCTTCACCACCGCGACTCGCCTGTCCCGCCAGGGGGACGAAGACGAAGCCCAGGATCACGATGGTCAGCAGACTGAGCCCGGCGCCGAAGGCCCACAGGCTGAGGAACAGCGGCTTCGGACGCACCCGCAGTCCGCACCTCCTGCCTCCACCCGTCCAACGCCAGTGTACCGCCCGGCCGTGGCGGCCGTGTGCAGGGTTTGTGCAGAAACTGTGCAGGCGCGGCGCCCGATCTCCACCGATTCTCCCTCAGCGCTTCACGGCGTCTTCACGCCCGGACGGTAGGTTGGAAACGGGCGGGACCGCGAGCCCCCGCTCGCGCCCCTGTCCCCGAAGGAGGCCCGGGCCAAGGGCGGCGGCATCGGTCCGGTGTACAGGGCGGGTGGCACCGGTTCGGCGCACGGGGTGACCACACCGGCCCGGCGAACACGGCGGGTGGCACCACACCGGCGCGCAGAGCGGCCGCACTGGTGGCCGGCGGGCAAGCCGCGCCCCTGGCTGCCGCGAAGGCCGCAGAGAAGGCCAGGACGACGCCGAGGGAGGTGGGGACGATGCGCAAGGGCTGGCTGCGCAAAGGCGGATGGGTGGCGATCGGGCTCGTGCTGGTGCTGGGCCTGTATGGCGTGGTCTTCGCCGCCGGTGGCCCCAGCGGGAACACCCCGCCGGGCGGCGGGGCGTCCGGTGGGATGACAGACCTCCACGCGGCCCATCACGGCGCGATGATGGCGGCCATGCCGGCGGCGATGCCGGCCATGGGCCAGGCCATGATGGACCCTGCGGCCATGGAGGCGATGCACCAGAGCATGATGAACATGTCCTTCGACGACATGGTGCGCCTCTGCCAGGCCCATCATGGACAGGCGGTCAAGGACGGCGCAGGGGCGGCGAAATAGCGCCGCCCCCAACCCGAACCCGCGGCGGGCGAACCCGCGGCGCCCGGGGGCGATGGGGATGACCGGCCATCCAATCTTTGCAGCCTTCTACGATCTGGTGCTGCGACCCGCGTCACCGTTGATCGACCCGTGGCGCCGCCGGGTGGTGGCCGGAGCGGCCGGCCAGGTCCTGGAGGTCGGGGTCGGGACGGGCCTCAACCTGCCGTTCTACCGGCTGGCGCAGGTGGAACGCCTGGTGGGGCTCGAGCCCGACCCCCACATGCGCCGGCGGGCCGCGGCCCGGGCCCGCCGGCTGGGCATCGCCCTGGAGCTGGTCGCCGCCCCGGCGGAGG
>DATCLH010000271.1:0-1783 GCA_036564035.1 Thermaerobacter sp. | reverse complement strand
CCCTCCCATCATGCTGCGCATCATGGCCATCAGATCCGCCCGGAGGGCCGGGTCCTTCATCAGTTCCCGCATGACGTCCACCAGCCGGCGGCGCAGCTCGGGATCCTCGGGGATGCCCTCCAGGAGGTCGACGGTGTTCTCCAGCATCGCGGGCCGGGTCTCCCGGGCCGTCGAGGTGGCCCGAGTGAGCTCGGCGTTGGCGCGCAGGGCGTCGTCCCGCAGGGCCGGTTCCTCCAGAAGGCGGCGTTGTTCCCGGACCACCTCCTCCAGGATCACCCGCCGGGCCTGGGGGTCGGTGGCGATGACCTCGCCCCGGCCGGCGGCGAAGGCCTGCTGAACTTCGGGGTCGTCCGCCAGGGAGGTGACCATCTGCCGCGCCTCCCCGTCGCTGGGCTTGGCCGAGGGCAGGCTGCACCCCGCCGCCAGGGCCGCCACGGTGACGGTGGCCACCACGGCCCCCAGGATGGCGCGGCCCGGCGGGCGGGAACGGGTCCTGTGATGGGTCCGATCGCGGGTCGGGTCGCGAGTCCAGTCGCGGGTGCGGTCGCGCCGCAGCGACCGGGCGATGGATGTTGGGGTGGGAGCGGGGCGCCATGCGGGCCGCGGCCCCCAAAGGCGCTGCCCCCGAACGAGGATCCGCCGCAAGGGAACGACCTCCTTTGGCCACCATCTTCAGGGCTAGAATGGACGAGACGCGGCGGGCTGAAACCGGCGGAAACCCCGGGGCTGGGCAGCGGCCTCGCAGCCCTGGGGCCCTGGGGAAGAACGGCCTGGGCGCGGCCCTGGGGGCGTCCAAGGGGTCCAAACAGGCCGGGCGCCTGGTCCAGAAACGGGACCAGGCGCCCGGCGGGGTGCGGGTCGGACGGTCGGGGACGAACCGGCCGGTGCGGCACGGGCCGCAGCGGGGGCCGCGGGGCGGCGTCAGCCGCCCGCGGCGCCAGCTGCCGGTTCGTCCCGTGGAGGATGGATGGCCCCGGCGGATGGCCGGGGCCGGTGCGGTGCCTTACCGCTCGATGGGCGCCCGCACCAGGTTGCCCCACTCGGTCCAGGAGCCGTCGTAGTTGCGGACGCTGTCGAAGCCGAGCAAGTACTTTAGGGCGAACCAGGTGTGGGACGAGCGTTCGCCGATCCGGCAGTAGACGATGACGTCGTCGTCGGGCTTGAGGCCCTGTTCCTCCAGATAGATCTTGCGCAGCTGATCAGCGGACTTGAAGGTGCCGTCGGGGTTGACGGCCTTGGCCCAGGGGACGTTCTTGGCGCCCTTGATGTGGCCGCCCCGCTGGGCGCCCTCCTGGGGGTAGTTGGCCATGTGGAGCAGCTTGCCGGAGTACTCCTCGGGCGAACGGACGTCGATCAACGGCTTGCCGAACTCGATGTGGCGCAGCACGTCTTCCTTGAAGGCGCGGATGTAGGGGTCGTAGCGGGTGACCGCCTTGTAATCGGTCTTGGGGAAGGACGGGACCTCCCGGGTCAGGGGCCGGCCTTCGGCCTCCCACTTGGCCCGGCCGCCGTCCATGATCTTCAGGTTCTTGTGCCCAAAGAGCTGGAAGACCCAGAAGGCATAGGCGGCCCACCAGTTGTTCTTGTCGCCGTAGAAGATCACCGTGGTGTCGTTGTCGATGCCCTTCTCGGACATGAGCCGGGCGAACTGCTCGGGCGACAGGTAGTCCCGGACCACCGGGTCCTGCAGGTCCGTCTGCCAGTCGATCTTGACGGCGCCCGGAATGTGGCCGGCCTCATAGAGGGTCACGTCCTCGTCGGACTCCACCAGGCGGTACTTGGT
>DATCLH010000270.1:0-1843 GCA_036564035.1 Thermaerobacter sp. | reverse complement strand
CAGGCTGGTGATGGACGGGTCGTCGTCGACCACCAGGATCCGGTCCACACGGTCTCCCCCCGGGCGCAGGCCGCGCTGCCGCCGCGGCCGATTCCGCCTCCCATTGTCGCCGGGGGGGCGGACCCCGGTCAATGCGCGGGGATGCGCCATGCCGCCGTCGCCCCTTTCCGGCGCGACGGCGCCGGCTGCCGCCGGCGCCGTCGCGTACGCTGGATGGCTTGCCGGAACCCCCGCCTCTTGCGCCTCCGCCCTCCTGACGAACCCAGCCTCCGCCGCGTCCCAGGTTCCCGGCCACCGCCGGGCCGGCGGCCGCGGCCGCGCCCGGCCTCGCAGCCCGTCAGCGCCGCTTTGCCTCGAACACGGCCCCCGGCTGCCACGGCGTGCCCAGGGCGGGCAGGGCCCAGCGGTCCAGGCCGTACCAGCCGGCGACCCGCCAGGCCAGCACGAGCCACGTGGCGACGATGAACATCACCGGGTTGGAGCTGACCGTGCCGGCGAAGAGGAAGTTGGCGTTCATGAAGCTGCCGGCGAAGGCCGCGATGCCGGTGAAGATCCCCAGAATCAGGGCGATGCCGACCAACACCTCGCCGTAGGCCACCAGGTGCCCGAAGACGGGCGCGTTGGGAAGCGCCACCCGATCGATGAACCAGGCATACCAGCCGGGCACATCGGGATGGTCCCCCGTCGTCTTGGCCAGGGCCCCCTTGAGGAAGCCCGCCACCGCCGCACCGGCCTGATCGCCCGTCCAGGCGGGATTGCCCACCTTGTGCAGGCCCGCCTCGAGCCACTGCCACCCGAGCCAGACCCGCAGGACCAGCCAGATCCACGCCGACCGGGTGTCGCTGAACAACCACCGGGCGAAGGGGGGTTCGGTGAAGATGCCGTGCCGCTGCTGGATCCCTTCGACCGTCCTGGGCTGCGTCATGGCGCCCACTCCTCCCGTCGTCGCCATGGCCCATCGCCTCCTTCCGGCTCCAGCATGACGGGCGCGGCTGAACGGCGCATGAACGGGCTCTGAGGGGCAACTGAGAAAGCGGCCCGGCCGCCCCCGCCGCCCGGCGCCACCGCCGGCCCGCGCGGCGGCCGGGGAGCCCTCAGCCGGCCCTCAGGGGGGCTTCAGGGGTCCATCAGGCGCAGGTGGCATGATCCCCTCGGGCCCATGCCGGCGCGGCGGCGGGGTGCGCCCCTTCGGTTGGCCGCCGCCCGGCGACCGGCCGCGCCCGTCAGGCGAAGGATGGGAGGTTGGACCGAATGGCGGAGGAACCCGGCCGGAACGGCCTTCACGACGGCGCCGGCTCCCTGGATCCCGCGGTACGCCTGGCCCGGCGCCTGCGGGACCAGGGGCTGCGGATGACGCCCCAGCGCCTGGCCGTGTACCGGTGCCTGCAGGCCTTTGCCGCACGGCACCATCACCCGACGGTGGAGGAGGTCTGGCGGGCGCTGGAGGGAGAGCTGCCCCAGGCCAGCGCGGCCACGGTCCGTCGGACCCTGGACCTGCTGGTGGAACTCGGACTGGCCCGGCGCGTGATCTTCCCCGGCGAAGCCGAACACTTCGACGGCGACCCCCACCTGCACGTCCACCTGCACTGCCGCCAGTGCGGCCGGGTCGAGGACGTGTCCGTCCCCCAGCTCAACGGCTTGGAAGACGAGATCGCCGAGCGGACGGGCTTCGTCCTGACCGGGCAGTCCCTGGTGTTCACCGGCCTTTGCCCGGCGTGCCAGCAGGAGGCGGCGCCACGGTGGCGGGCCGCCGGCGGGGAAGGCTAGGGCCGGCGCCGGCCGAGACCAGCGCCGGCCGAAACCAGCTCCGGCCGGCCAGGCCCACCTGCCCGGGGCGGCGGCA
>DATCLH010000269.1:0-7415 GCA_036564035.1 Thermaerobacter sp. | reverse complement strand
ACCGCCGGCGGGCATCGCCGGGACCGAGCCGGGCCAGCCGCGCCTGCACCTCGGGCCGGGTCCGCCGCGGCGAGCCAAGGCGGGCCGCCACCGCCGCCCGGCTGGCGGCCAGGGCGCCGGCAACCGCCGCCCGGCCTTCGTTCAGGGCGCGGGTGAGGACGGCCACCTCTTCCAGCTTCTGCTTCGCGAAGGCCAGCCAGCCCTTGATCTCCGGGTCGAACGCCGTCTCCAGCTCCAGGTCGATGGGCACGTGCAGCAGGGAGCAGGAGGGGGCGACGAAGATCCGCTCGGGCCCCAGCGCCTGCCGGGCCCGCTCCAGGACCTCCAGGGCGGCCTCCAGGTCGGCCCGCCACACGTTGCGGCCGTCCACCACGCCCAGGGAGAGGTGGAGGGTGGGCGGCACGCCGGCCGCCAGCACCTGCTCCAGCTGGCCGGGATCCCGCACCAGGTCCAGGTGCAGGGCCTGCACGGGCAGGCTCAGGGCCAGCTCCAGGTTGTCCCGCAGCCCCTCGAAGTAGGTGGCCAGGAACAGCTTCAGGCCGGGGGCCGCCTGGGCCAGCGCGGCGTAGGCCCGCCGGAAGGCGGCCCGGGCCGGTTCGTCCAGGTCGAGGGCCAGGAAGGGCTCATCCAGCTGGACCCAGGTGGCCCCGGCGGCCTGGAGCTCCCGCAGCACCTGCCCGTAAACGGGCAGGAGGCCGTCCAGCAGGGCAAGCCGGGCGCCGGAGGGGACGCCCGCCGCCTCCCGCACCTTGGCCAGCAGCAGGAAGCTCACCGGCCCCAGAAGCACCGGGCGGGCCGCCAAGCCCAGGGCCCGGGCCTCGCGGAACTCCTCCACCACCTTGCGGGAGGCCAGGCGGAAGGTCTGGTCCGGCGCCAGCTCCGGCACGATGTAGTGGTAGTTGGTGTCGAACCACTTGGTCATCTCCAGAGCGGGCACGCCCTGGCCGGGCGTCCCCCGGGCCATGGCGAAGTAGACGTCCAGCGGGACCTCGCCGCCGCCCGCCGGATCCCACCCGTAACGGGCGGGGACGGCGCCCACCATGCAGGCGGTATCCAGCACGTGGTCGTAGAGGGAGAAGTCCCCGGCCGGCACCACGTCGATCCCCGCCTGCCGCTGCAGCTCCCAGTGGCGGCGGCGCAGGGCGGCCGCCGTGCGGAGCAGCTCGCCGGCCGGGATCTGGCCGTCCCAGTAGGCCTCCAGGGCCTGCTTCAGCTCCCGCCCCGCGCCGATGCGGGGAAAGCCCAGGTTCGTCGCCAGCGCCATCCATCCTCGCCTCCTCTGCCGGCGTCCACGGTGGGTCCAAGGGGCCGGCACGAAATGAAAAACCCCCTCCGGGAGGGGGAGAGGGTGGCTCGCCTTTCCCTATCTCCCGGGAGCCGCCTCCCGCGGGAATTGGCACCGTGCCGCTGCCGTCCGGCGGCCGGTTGCCGTGGCGTCATCGGGCCCGTCCCTCGGCCACTCTCGATAGGGTGCTGCTGTCGGGCTGTATGGCGCCCGGGCGCCGGGTTGTGGGAGCCCCCACGGGATCCGGCCCGGGCGTTGGGAACTGCTATTCGGGACCCGGACGGGAACTCCTGCCGGGCCATGGCCGAATTTGCAGGACCTTGACACGAGCCGCCCGGCGCCCTTCAATGGAGACTAAGTTAATTAACTCACTCGTATTTTTAAGGAATAGAGCGCACCGGTCGCAGCCCATGGCCCCCCGGGATCGGGATGGAGAGCGACGCGGGCGGGAGGAACACCGATGCATACCGATGCGCTGGCTCCGGAACGGGATGGCATCACGCCCGGTTCCATTCCCTACTACCCCGTCATGCTCGACCTGCGGGACCGGCCGTGCGTCGTGCTGGGCGGAGGCGGCGAAGCGGAGGCCAAGGTGCGGGGGCTGCTGGCCGCCGGGGCCCGGGTGACGCTGATCGCCCCAGACGGCACCGAGGCCCTGGCCCGCTGGGCGGCCGAGGGCCGGATCCGCTGGATTCGGCGGGACTACCGGCCCGGCGACCTGGACGGCTTCTGGCTGGTGATCGCGGCCACCGGGGATCCCGGCCTCAACCGGCAGATCCGCGACGAAGCCGACCGCCGTCACCTGTGGCTCAACGCCGTCGACGACCCGCCCCACTGCAGCTTCATCCTGCCCGCCGTCCACCGCCAGGGGGACCTGGTGGTGGCCATCGGCACGGGCGGCAAGAGCCCGGCGCTGGCCGCCCGGCTGCGGGACCGGCTGGCCCGGGAGCTGGGGCCCGAGTACGCCGCCTGGGTCGCCCTGCTGGGCTCGATGCGCCCGGCGGTGACCGCCCGCATCCCCGATCCAGAGCAGCGCCGGGCCCTCTGGTACCGCATGGTGGACTCTGAGGGGCTCGAGCGGATCCGCCACGGCGACGAGCCGGGGGCCCGGCGGCTCCTGGAAGACCTGCTGGACGCGGCGGCGAACCACATCCAACCCGCCCCGCCGGCCGCGGCCCCGCCTGCGGCCCCGGCCGATCCGCCGCAGGCGCCGGCGAGCGGCCGGCCGCACCGGGACGGCCCCGGCACCGTCTACCTGGTGGGCGCCGGCCCCGGTGACCCCGAGCTGCTCACCCTGCGGGCCTCCCGGCTGCTGGCCGAGGCCGACTGCGTCCTCTACGACCGGCTGGTGTCGCCGGCCATCCTGGCCCGGGTGAGGCCCGGCGCCGAGCGCATCCCCGTCGGCAAGGCGCCCCGGCACGCCGGGTCGGGCGAGGCGGCGCCGCCCTGCAGCCAGGACGCCATCATCGAGCTGCTGGCCGACCGGGCCCGGCGCCACCGGGTGGTGGTGCGGCTCAAGGGCGGCGATCCCATGGTCTTCGGCCGGGGTGGGGAGGAACTGGCCGCCCTCCGCCGCCGCGGCATCCCCGTCCAGGTGGTGCCCGGCGTGACCTCGGCGGTGGCCGCCCCGGCCCTGGCGGGGATCCCCCTGACCCTGCGCGGGGTGGCGTCGTCCTTCACCGTGGCCAGCGGCCACTGCCAGGCCGGTTCGTCCCAGGATTGGGCGCGGCTCGCGGCGGCCGACACCCTGGTGGTGTTGATGGGCGTGGCGAACCGCCAGGCGACCGCCCAGGCCCTGATCGAGGCCGGGCGGCCGCCCGGCGAGCCCTGCGCCTTCGTGGAGTGGGCCGGCTGGCCCCAGCAGCGGGTGGTCCGGGCGACCCTGGGCGCCGTGGCCGCCGGCCAGGTCGCCGTGGAGGCGCCGGCGGTGTGGGTGATCGGTCCGGTGGCCGCCGGGGCGGACGAACCGGCACCGCCCGAGGACCCGCCCTGGGCCCCGCGGGACCAGCAACCGGCACCGCTGGGCTCCCCGGCCGAGATCGCCAGGAGGTGACCGCCATGAACGGTTCCAACCGGCCGTCCGACCCGACCCGTCCCGGTCATCCCGCCGGCCCCGTCCCGCCCGGCGGCCCGGCCCGTACCGAGCCCTCGCCGGACCCGGCATCGCCGGCGGCCGCCGCGGGCCACCGGCCGGGCAGGGCGCGGCGGGAGCGGCGGCCCCTGACCTGGGAGGAGGTCCGCCGGCGCAACTACGTCGAGCGGGTCAAGCACGAGAAATTGCCCTTCGACCTGCTGGACGAGCTGCCGCGGCTCGCGGCCACCCACTACGAGGACGTGCCGGAGGACGACATCCTCCGCCTGCAGTGGTGGGGGCTCTACCACGACAAGCCCAAGGTCGGCACCTTCATGATGCGGGTCAAGATCCCGGGGGGCATCGTCACCCCGCAGCAGCTAAGGGTGATCGGCCAGATCTCCCAGCGCTTCGGCCGCAACAGCGGCGAGATCTCGACCCGCCAGAACATCCAGATCCACTGGATCGAGCTCAAGGACGTACCGGCCATCTTCGACCTCTTGCGCCAGCACGGGCTGACCACCGCGGGGGCGTGCGGCGACATTCTGCGCAACATCACCGGCTGCCCGGTGGCGGGGATCGACGCCGGCGAGCTCTTCGACACCCGGCCCTACGTGCGGGCGCTGGCGGACTTCTTCTACCACAACCGCGAGTACAGCGACCTGCCGCGCAAGCACAAGTGGACCCTGTCGGCCTGCCCCCACCAGTGCAACGCGCCGGAGATCCATGACGTGGGCCTGGTGGGCACCGTGGTCGACGGCCGGCCGGGCTTCGCCGTGCTGGTGGGGGGCGGCCTGTCCACCTACCCGCGGCTGGCCGACCCCCTGGGCGTGTTCGTCCCGGCCGAGGACCTGACCGCCTTCCTGCAGGCGCTGCTGGACGTATGGCGCTTCGACCTGACCTACCGGGCCAACCGGGCCAAGGCCCGCTTCAAGTTCATGGTGGAGGACCACGGGCCCGAGGCCATCCGCCGCCGCATCGAGGAGCGGCTGGGCCGCCCGCTGCCGTCGCTGGCCGAGGTGCCCCGGCCCGCCGGTCGCACGGGACACCTGGGGATCCATCCCCAGAAGCAGGAGGGGCGGTACTACATCGGCTTCCCCGTCTTCCCGGGGCTCATCAGCGGCGAGCAGATGGTCGCCGTCGCCGACCTGGTCGAAGCCTACGGTGAAGACGTGCGGTTTACCCGGGAGCAGAACCTGATCATCACCGGGGTGGCGGCCGCCGACGTGGACCGGGTGGTGGCGGCCATGGCCGACCTGGGCTTTGCCCTGGACGTCAACCCGGTCCGGGGCCACAGCATCGCCTGCACCGGCAACCCCCACTGCAACTACGCCGTGGGTGACACCAAGCCCCAGCTGGTGCGGCTGGTGGAGCGGCTGGAAGCCCGCTTCGGCCAGGCGGTCGAGGACCTGCACATCCACCTGGACGGTTGCCCCCACGCCTGCGGCCAGCACTGGGTGGGCGACATCGGCATCCAAGGGACCACGGCCCGGGACGAACGGGGCGAGAAGATCCCGGCCTACGACATCCTGCTGCGGGGCGGGCTCGGCCCGGAGGCGGCCATCGGCCGGCCGGTGGCCCGCCGGGTGCCGGCCGGCGAGCTGGCCGGCTACGTGGAGCGGCTGGTCGGGTTCTACCTGACCCGGCGCCGCCCGGGCGAGTCGCCCCAGGCCTTCTTCCACCGCCATGGCGACGACGAGCTGCTGGCCGTGATGGAGGGGCGGCCGGGGGGAACCCCGCCCCAGGCCGCCGCCGGGGCCGGCGACTGAAGCGCTCTGCTGACGGAGGAGAGCCCTCGGCAAGGACGGGGGAAGGGCGCCGCAAGGACGGGGCAAGTGCGATTGCAAGAACACGGGAAGCACGCCGCAAGGACGGGGGAAGCGCCCTCGCCCTGCCAGGACACCGGGGCGCTTGCACAGGGGCGCTTGACAAGAGGAGGTGGCCTGGTTGCAACCCGCAGGCATCACCCCGCCGACCCGCCGGGACGTGATGGACGACTACGAGGCCGGCCAGTGGGCCGTCCACTTCGAGGACAAGGAGCCGGAGGACCTCTTGGAGTGGGCCTTCGAGCGCTTCGGCAACCGGCGCCTGGCCCTGATCTCCAGCTTTCAGGCTGAGGCCAGCGTGCTGATCGACATGGCCTGGCGAATCGACCCCCAGGTCCGGGTCGTCACCGTGGACACCGGCCGGCTGCCCCAGGAGACCTACGAGCTGATCGACCGGGTGCGGGAGCACTACGGCATCGCCGTGGAGGTGGTGATGCCGGATCCCGTGCTGATCGGCCGGATGGTCCGCCGCCACGGGATCAACCTGTTCTACCGCGACGTGAACCTGCGCCTGTTGTGCTGCCACCTGCGCAAGGTACTGCCCCTGCAGGGGGTGTTGGACGGGCTCGACGCCTGGGTGACGGGCCTGCGCCGCGCCCAGTGGGCGACCCGGGCCAACATCCGCAAGGTGGAGATCGACCACGATCACGGCGGCCTGGTCAAGCTGAACCCCCTGGCCGACTGGAGCGACGAGGACGTGTGGGATTACATCCGCCAGAACGACGTCCCCTACCACGCCCTCTACGACCAGGGCTACACCAGCATCGGCTGCGCCCCCTGCACCCGGCCGGTGGAACCGGGCGCCGACCCCCGCAGCGGCCGCTGGTGGTGGGAGAAGGACGCCCCCAAGGAGTGCGGCATGCACTGCCCCATCGAGACGGGCGGGTTCGAGCACGAGGTGGAGGCGATCCTGGGCCACGACCTGGACGGCCACCTGGAGGGCGAAGGGCCGGAGGGCTCCTGACCCGCCGGCCCCAAGGCCCCACCGCCGCCCCATCCCCGCCCAACGCCCAAGGAGGGATTCCCGTGCCGGTGCGCCTGCAGCCCGAGACCGCCGCCATCATCCAGGAGGAAGCGTCCGCCGTCGCCGCCCAGGCCCAAAGGGAGCCCGTTCGCCAGCACTACGGCCGCCTGGCGGAGGCGGCGGCGGAGGGGACCGTCCCCGACGACCTCTTGCCCGCCCTGGGCGAGCTTCTGCACCTGGTGCTGGCCAGCGGCCGCATCGCCGCCCGCTATGGCCCTCGGGAGGAACAGGCCCTGGGGGAGGTCTACCGGCGCACCCCGCCGGGCCGCCGGCTGGAAGAACAGCTGGCCCAGGTCAACGGGGCCTGCCAGGGCCTGGAGGGCCTGCCCCTAGAGGCCCTGCGGCTGACGGCGGCCGGCCCCGGCCGCTACCGCCTGGCCGTCGAGGCCGGCGGCCGGCGGCTGGTCCTCGACCTGGGGCCCGGCGGGGCCGCCGTCCGCAGCCTGGAACTGGCCCTCTGAGGAACCGGCATCGATCTCCGAAAGGTGGTGTCCGACCTTGCCCCACCGCGGGGTCACCGTATGGTTTACCGGCCTTCCAGGGGCCGGAAAGTCGACGCTGGCCCGGGAGGTGGCGGCCCGCCTGCGGGCCCGGGGCCTCCCGGTGGAGGTGCTGGACGGCGACGTCCTGCGCCAGACCCTCTGCCGTGACCTGGGCTTCACCCCCGCCGACCGGGAACGCCAGGTGGAGCGGGCCGCCTGGGTGGCGGCCACCCTGACCCGCCACGGCGTGATCGTCCTGGTGGCCGTCATCGCCCCCTATCGCCACAGCCGCGAGCAGGCTCGCCGCACCATCGGCGACTACCTGGAGGTGTTCCTGCAGGCGCCGCTGGAGGTCCTGGTGGAGCGGGACCCCAAGGGCCTCTACCGCAAGGCCCTGGCCGGTGAAATCCGCGATTTCACCGGGATCGACGCCCCCTACGAGGAGCCCGCGGCCCCCGACCTGACCTGCGACACCGCCCGGGAGACCGTGGCCGAGAGCGCCCGCCGGGTCCTCGCCCTGCTGGAAGAACGCGGCTACATCCCGGCGGCCGGGGCGGCCGGGTCCGCGTTCGCCGGCGGGGCCGCCGCCCATGGCGCGGGGGCCGCCGGCGCGAAGGCCGCCGTCGCCGGCGCGGGCGAGCCCGGCCGGCCCGCCCGGGAGGGTGCCGGTTCGTCCGGGAACGGCCGCCCCCTGGGGGTTGCCCTGCGGTCCCGAGCGGCGGCCGGA
>DATCLH010000268.1:0-8378 GCA_036564035.1 Thermaerobacter sp. | reverse complement strand
ATGCAACGCCGGGCACCGCGGCGGAAGGCGGTGCGCGCGGGGCGCCCGGGGAGGGCGGCGGCCGGTCCGCCGGTTCGTCCGACGCCCTGGCCGACGCCCTGCGCCGGTGGATGTGACCGCACGCTCCCGGCGGGGACGCCGGGGATGATGGGAGGACCCCGATGGCCCAACTGGGACATGGGCTGACCGTCGTGGCCTTGGTGCTGGCCCTGGCGCTGGCGGTGTGGGCGCCCCTGGAGGGGCGCTGGCGCTGGCGGCTGCGCTGGATGCCGCCGGCCCGCTGGCTGGCGGCGGGCCTGTTCGCCAGCGTCACCTTGGCCGTGGCCATCCTGGTCTACGCCCTCTTCACCGACGACTTCTCCTTCCGCTACGTGGCCAGCCAGTCCAGCCGCTACATGCCGGCCCCCTACAAGGTCAGCGCCCTGTGGTCGGGGCAGGAGGGGTCGCTGCTCTTCTGGCTGTGGCTGCTCAGCGGCTACACGGCGGCCGTGGCCTTTACCACCCGGCGGGCCGTGCCGGCCCTCTTGCCCTACGCGCTGGCGACCCTGGGCGGGGTGGCCGCCTTCTTTGCCTTCCAGGTGGCCGTGGTGGGGGGCCCCTTCGAGGTGCTGCCGAACCCGCCGGCCGACGGGCGGGGGATGAACCCGCTGCTGCAGAACCCGTGGATGGTCTCCCATCCCTTGACCCTCTACCTGGGCTATGTCGGCATGGCGGTGCCCTTTGCCTTCGCCATGGCGGCCTTGTGGACGCGGCAAGCCGGCGACGCCTGGATCCGCGTCACCCGGCGGTGGACCCTGCTGGCCTGGCTGTTCCTCTCGGTGGGCATCCTCATCGGCTCGCGCTGGGCGTACACCGAGCTGGGCTGGGGCGGCGTCTGGGCCTGGGATCCGGTGGAGAACGCGGCGCTGATGCCGTGGCTCCTGGCCACGGCCTTCATCCACTCCTCCCTGGTCCAGGAGAAGCGGGGCATGCTCAAGCGGTGGAACGTGGGCCTGGTGGTGTTTGTCTTCCTCCTGACCATCTTTGGCACCTTCGTCACCCGGAGCGGGATCCTCTCGTCGGTCCATGCCTTCGTCACCTCGCCCACCAGCCCGTGGTTTCTGGGTTTCCTCGGCGGCGTTCTGGTCGTGGCGATCTACCTGCTGATCGACCGGGCGCCCCTGCTGGCCGACGAGCGGCGGCCGGAGTCGGCCCTGTCCAAGGAGACGGGGTTCCTCCTGAACAACCTCCTGCTGGCGGGGTTGACCTTTGCGGTCTTCTGGGGGACGGTCCTGCCCCTGGTCACCCCGCTCTTCGGCGCCCAGGTGTCGGTGGGGCCACCCTTCTTCAACTGGGTCGGCGTGCCCCTGTTCCTGGCGATGATGGTCCTCATGGGCGTGGCCCCCGTGCTGGCGTGGCGGCGGGCCTCCTGGCCCCGGGTCCGGCGGCTCCTGGCCCTGCCGGCGGTGGGCGCGCTGGCTCTGGCCGTCGCCCTGGTGGTCCTGGGGATGCGGGAGCCGGCCGTCGTGGCGGGCTTCTCCATCGCCTTCTTCGTGGCCACGGCGACCGTGGCGGACGTGGTGGCCGCCCACCTGGCCCGGGTGGAGAGCACGGGCGACCGCTCCCTGCGGGGCTTCTGGCAGATGCTCAACCGCAATCCTCGCCGGTACGGTGGGTATGTGGTCCACCTGGGCGTGGTGCTGGTGATGATCGGCCTGACGGGCCTGTACGGCTACCAGCAGGTCCAGGCGGTGGGGCTGGAGCCCGGCGAGAGCTATTCCCTCGGCGGGTTCACCATCACATACCATGGCCTGGGCGAGCGGATCTCCGAAGGCGTCCCCGCCGTGTACGCCGACCTGACGGTGAGCCGGGACGGCCGGGAGGTCGGCCGGCTGCAGCCGGAACGCCGGTTCTACCCGGGTTTCGCCGAGACTATGGGACCCACCACCGAGGTGGCGATGCTCACCTCCTTGAGCCGCGACCTGTACGTCGTCCTGGGCGGTTGGGAGGGTGAGACCGCCGGCCTGGAGTTCTACCTGAATCCCATGGTGGCCTGGGTCTGGATTGGCGGCTACCTGGTGGTGGCCGGCACCCTCTTCTCCCTCTGGCCGCGCCCGGCCCTGGCCACGGGCCGGGCCCGGGTGATGACCGAACTGGCCGAGCTGGAGTACGACTTCCGCAGCGGCAAGATCGCCGCGGCCGACTACGCCCGGCTGCGCCAGGGGCTGGTGGCGGCGGCCCAGGCCGTGCTGGCCGGCTGGTCGGAGGCGGAAGCCCGGGTGGCGGCGGAGATCGACGCCCTGGCGGCCGCCGGCGGTTCGGCCCAGGGGACCGCCGGCCGTACGACCCGGGCCGCCGCCGGCCGGTGACGAAGGAGGCAGGACGGTTGGACAAGCCCTTGATCGTCGGTTGTCACCTATCGGTGGCCAAGGGGTTCCCGGCGGCGGCCGGGGTCGCGGCCCAGGTGGAGGCCAACGCCCTGCAATTCTTCCCCCGCAATCCCCGCGGCGGTGCCCAGCGCCGGGTGGACGAAGCCGAGCGCAGCGAGTGGCTGCGGCGCCGGCAGGAGGTCGGCCTGCGCTACGCCATCGCCCACATCCCCTACACGGTGAACCTGGCCTCGCCCAAACCCCAGGCCTACGAGTTCGCCCGCCGGGTGCTGCGGGAGGACCTGGAGCGCTGCCGCTGGGTCGGAGCCGAGGCGGCGGTGACCCACCCGGGGAGCTACGTGGAGGGCGATCCGGCCGACGGCATCCGGCGGATCGTGGCGGCCATCGAGCCGGTTCTTCCCTTGCTGGAGGAACCCGGCGCGCCGTGGCTCCTTTTGGAGACCATGTCGGGCCAGGGCAGCGAGATCGGCGGGCGCCTGGAGGAACTGCGGGCCATCCTGGAAGGGCTGGGCTGGCCCCAGCGGGTGGGGGTGTGCCTGGATACCTGCCACCTGTTCGCCGCGGGCTACGACTGGCGGGACCCCGACCAGGTGGAACGCCTGGTGGACGATCTGGACCGGGTCATCGGCTGGGAGCGGGTCCAGGCCCTGCACGTCAACGACAGCAAGTTTCCCTGCGGCTCCCGCCGCGACCGCCACGAGAAGATGGGCCAGGGGGCCATCGGCCGGGAGGGCTTTGCCAACCTGCTGCGCCACCCGCGCTTGCGTGCCTTGCCGATGCTGCTGGAGACGCCCATCGAGGGCGAGCTGGACTATGCCGCGGAGATCCGCTGGCTGCGGGACCTGGACCAGGCGGTGGCCGGCGGGGCGTGAGCCTGATCCCCTTCAGGGAGCTGGGGGGTGGCAGGACGCGGCCCCGCCGGCGGGCGGGCCCCGTGATGAACCCGCGCAACCCGTGGCCGCCCGGTGGGCGGGTGGGGTGCAGCAAGGGGCCGGTTCCCCCGGTTGCAAGGGCGAGGGCCCGCGAGGCACGGCGCGCCCGCTCCCCTCCCCGGCCGGTCTAAATAAAGCCCCTAAATCCCTGCCGAGCTGTCCCCTTGCCCTGCACGCCGACCGGCCCCACCCTGGCCGGCCCGTCGATTGCCCGGGAAATATGTCGGGACGAACCAGCCGCCTCCCGCGCCCTCCGGCAAATCCCGCACCAGCTGCCAGGTGATGGCGAAATCCGCCGCATCGACCCGGGCTGCGGCGGTCACGTCCTGCCCAAAGCCGTTCTCCACCAGCAGGCGGCCGTGGTGGCAGCGGGCCAGGGCGCCTGCCGGATCGTCCCGGTGGTGGTGCCAGAGCGCCAGGGCCGCCTGGGCGGCGTCGGTCAGCGCCGGGCCGCCGGGCGGAGCCAGGGTGGCGGCGGGGCCGGCCCCGTCCAGTTCCAGCAAGGCTTCGATCACCGCGCCGGCGCCCAGCACGTCGTCCAGGGAGAAGGCCCCTTTGGTTCCGGCGCAGATCAGGGTGATCCGGGCGGGCCGGGGCTCGGCCAGGAGGGCGCGGGCGGTGGCGGTGCGGTTGAGCAGGCTGGCGGCCAAGAGACGGCGGCAACCCGCGGCGCGCGCGGCGACGGCGGCCCGGGTGCCGTTGGTGGTGCACAGGACCACGACCTTCCCGCCGACCCGGGCCGGGTCCATCTCCAAGGGGGAGTTTCCCATGTCAAACCCGGGTTGGCGGTGCATGTTTTCCTCACCGGCCAGCAGGGGCGGTGGCTCCAGGGCGTCCCGCAAGGCCAGGGCGGTGGGCCGGTCGGCCACGGGGCACACGGCCCGGGCGCCGGCCGCCAGGGCGGCCGTCATCGTGGTGGTCGCCCGCAGGATGTCGAAGACGACCGCGGCCTCATCGGGGGCGAAGGCGTGGTCGCGGGCCGCGTCGGCGGTCCAGAGGACGTGGACGGTGGCCATGGGGGGACCTCCTTGAACTCCGGTTGCTCCGGCCCAGCTGTTCCGGCGCGGTTGTGCCGGGGTGGAACAGGCCAGGGGAGCGGGCCGGTGGCTTGCCACGCGGCCGTCACTGCGCTATTATAAGGGCTGCGCGCCCACCGGTCGCACCGGAGGTGCGGCGCCCCCGCCGGCCCCAGGGTTGCGCCCGGTGGGGGTCGCAAGGTACAAACTAAATCGATGACGTGCGGGAGTAGCTCAGTGGTAGAGCGTCACCCTCCCAAGGTGAAGGCCGCGGGTTCGATTCCCGTCTCCCGCTCAAATTCAGGGGCCGGCAGCTTGGCTGCCGGCCCCGGTTTTTTGCGTCGTGTACGGGCTCCATTCATCCATCGCCACCATTGCGTCCATGCCAAGCCATTGCATCGAGGCCACCGGCTACGGCACCGGCGCGCTTGCGGCGGGCCGTCGCTGCCGCCGCGCGTTTCTCGGCATCGTTGGGGCGGGGAAGCGAACGGGCGACCCTCAAGCCCTCCCGCCCGGCTCCCGGCGTGCCTCCACCCGGGCGCTGACGCCGGTGGCCGCCGGGTTCGTCACCGCTCGGGTGAACTCCGTGTTGCGGCAGTCGGGGCACGGCGGCAGCCGGTCGCCCGGGTCGTCCAGCCGCACCGTCTGCCCGCAGCGGGTGCAGGTGTAGATGCCCGGGCCGGGTTCTTCCCCCGTTCGGGGCATGGGTTTCACCCCCGGGTTTAACCTGTCCCGTTTCCGGCCGGTTCACCCGGGGCGCCGGGGTCAATCCCCGGCCACGGCGACGCCGGCGCGCTGCAACATGCGGCAGTGGGCGCAGATGTCGCCCGTGGTCGGCTGGCCGCAGAGGCGGCACGGCCGCACCTCCACCTGCTCCCGCTCCTCCTCGAAGTGCTCGCGCCCGCGCTCGAGGAAGCCGAAGAGGAAGCTGGCCTTGGTGCCGGGCGACAGCTCCTCCAGCTGGTTCAGGATGTGCTTGTACTGGATCGACTTGGCGCCCTTGGCCATCGGGCATTCCTCGACGATGTAATCGATGCCGCGCAACACGGCGTAGGAGGCGATCTCCCGCTCGGTCAGCCGGTACAGGGGCTTGACCTTCTTGACCAGGTTCGGGGCGCTGGCCTCCAGCACCGGCGACTGGCGCGCCAGGTAGCCGGTGTTCCAGTGGAGCACGTTGCTCAGCAGGGTGGCCGCCTCGTCGTCCAGGTTGTGACCGGTGACGATGACGTCGTACCCGCCCTCCAGCGCCACCTTGTTGAAGAGGTACCGCTTGTTCAGGCCGCACGCCGAGCAGGCGGGCCGGCGCACCTTGCGGGCGAGCTCCCGGGTCCCCAGGCCGTACTCCTCTTCCACGGAGACCACCCGCAGGTTGGCGCCCCGCTCGGCGGCGAAGTTCAGCACCTTCTCCGTCGACCGCTTGGAGTAGTCGCCGATCCCCAGATCGATGTAGAAGCCGTCGGCCTGGTAGCCCAGCCGCAAGAGCACGTCCCACACGGCCAGGCTGTCCTTGCCGCCGGAGACGGCGACCAGGATCCGGTCGTCGGGGGTGAACATGCGGTGTTCCTTGATGGCGCGCTGAACCTGGTTGTCGAAGTACTCGAAGAAATGCTCCGTGCAGAAGGCCGCGTTGTGGCGGCGGATGGGCACCACCGCCGGTTCACCGCACTTGGTGCACTTCAACGCTGCCACCTCCTTTCCCCGCCGGCGCGGCGGGCGGTAGGCCGGTGGGGCGGGACGAAGGATCAACCGCCGGAGATGGCCGGGCGGACTTCGATCTCCGCCTCGTCCGGAACCCGCGCGTCGGGGGTCAAAAGGCGCTTCTCGTAGATGACGATCACCGATTCGTAGGGCAGTCCCAACTCGTCCAGGATCTCCTGAACGCGCTTGGGACCCTTGATCTCGTACACCTTGCGAACGGGAATGGGAACGGTGACCTTCATTGGGGAAGCCCCCTTTGCGGGATCGTCCCTTGCGTGCCCATGATAGCAGCGGGGGATGGAAGCGGCAAGGAAGGGGTCTGCCGGGGCGGGGACGCGACGGCCGTGGCGAAAGGGGACCCGACTCCCAGACGGACCCGACTCCCATGAAGCGGACCCGATTCCCAGCGCGAGGCAGGGGTGGCGAGGCAGGGGTGGGAGGATGGCGGCGATCCGGCCGGGGCCGCGCATCGAGGGGCTGCTCGACGTCCTGGGATCCGTGGGGGTCCTGGCCGACATCGGGACCGATCACGGGCTGTTGCCGGTGGCCGCCGTCCTGCGCGGGCAGGCGCAGCGCGCCGTGGCCACCGACCTCCGGCCGGGTCCCCTGGAAGCTGCCCGGCAGCAGGTGGCCCGGGCGGGCCTGGACCACCGGGTCGAACTGCGGCACGGCTGGGGCCTTGAACCCTTGCGGCCGGGGGAGGCCGACGCCATCGTCATCGCGGGGTTGCATGGCGAGACCATCGCTGCCATCCTGCACCGGGGGGCGGCTCGCCTGGTCCCGGGGACCCGCCTGGTGCTGCAGCCGTCCCGGGGCGCGGCGGCCCTGCGCTTGCCGGCCTGGGACGGGGACGGGCGGCGTCTCTGGCCCGCCCCGGCGCGCGGCGCCAGCGAGGGCGCTGCGGCGGGGTCGCGGGCGTGCGGCCCGCTTGCGGCCGCGCCGAGAGGGAGTCGCCCGCCGTCCCCCGGCGCGGGTGGAGCGCAGGGGGCGCGGGGGGACGCATCCGGCGGCCCTTTAGGGGATCCCTCCGGCCGGTGCTCGTCGGAAGGGACCTCGTCCGAAGGGTGCTGGTCCGCAGGGTGCTTGTCCGAAGGAACCCCGTCCCAAGGGACGGAGATGGTAGTCGAGGGGACCGGGCCAAAGGCGGCCCCCGCGCTGTGGGTGGCCCTGGAAGGGGAGCGCTTGGTCCAGGATGGCCGGCACACCTATCCCATCATGGCCGGCCGGGTGGTTGAACCGGCCGCGGTGGCGCTGGCCGTCCGGGCGCCGGCCGCCGCGGTTGCCAGCGCCCGCGGGCCTGAACCCATGTTCGGCCCAGCGGACGGTGGTGAACCGGGGCTCACCGGGTCCGGGCCGGGCGCTGCCGCTGCCCGGCGGGCACCCGCACCAGGGTTTGCGATATCGGACGAACCGGCGTTCATCTGGGTATGGCGCCGGCCGGTGGCCGAAGCAGCCCAACGGCTGGCCCATCTGGCCAGCGACTGCGGCGTGGATCCCCGGGCGGCCGTGGCCTCCGTGGGACCAGCCCTGCTGGCCCGCCGGCCGGATGGCGGCCCCGATCCCCTGCTGGCCGCGTGGCTGGACGAACTAGCCCGGCCGTGGCGGCGGGCTTTGATGGCGAACGCCGGTTCAACCCCGCGGGCCCGGGCTGCCCGCCGTCAGGCGGCGGCGTGGTTGGAATTTTTGGGGCAGGTCTTGGCCCGCACGGTGGGGAATCACGGCGGGGAACAGGGGACGGAACCCCGCGCCGGTCCGGCCGTCCCGGGAGTGACCCAGGACGCCCGGGCCGGCCGTCAGGAGGATGAAGGGTGACGGCAAAGCCGATTCAAGGGATGGCGGGGGGCGCGGGCCGGCGCGCCACGGCGCCGTGGCGGCTTCACACCGACGGCGCCGCCCGGGGCAACCCGGGCCCGGCGGGCATCGGAGTGGTCCTGGTCGACCCCGACGGCGTGGTGGCCGAGCGGGTCGCCCAGGCGATCGGGGCGACGACCAACAACGTGGCCGAGTACACGGCCCTGATCACCGGCCTGGAGCGCGCGCTGGCGCGCGGCGTGCGCCACCTGGAGGTCTACTCCGATAGCGAGCTGATGGTGCGGCAGCTCAACGGCCAGTACCGGGTCAAGAACGAGGGGCTCAAGCCCCTCTTCCGGCAGGCGCTGGAACTGGCGGCGCGGTTTGATGCAGTGCGTTTCATCCATGTGCCCCGGGAGCAGAACCGGGAAGCCGACCGGCTGGCCAACCAGGGGATCGACGCCGCCGGGGAGGCCGCCGCGCCTGCCGGGCCGGACGGCGGGCTGAACGGCCGTGACCGCGCGTCCACCCAGGAGCGCTGACGGGGGCCGGCAGGTGCCGCCGGACCTGGG
>DATCLH010000267.1:0-5669 GCA_036564035.1 Thermaerobacter sp. | reverse complement strand
TCCGGCCGCTGGAGCACGACATCCGCTTCGTCGAGGACAACTGGGAGTGGCCCAGCGGCGGCGCCTGGGGCCTGGGCTGGGAGGTCTGGCTGGACGGGATGGAGATCACCCAGTTCACCTACTTCCAGCAGGTGGCCGGCTTCGAGTGCAAGCCCGTGTCGGTGGAGCTGACCTACGGCCTGGAGCGCATCGCCACCTACCTGCAGGGGGTGGACACCGTCTTCGACATCCGCTGGGTCGACGGCGTCACCTACGGCGAGATGTTCCGCCTGGCCGAGTACGAGCACTCCGCCTACAGCTTCGAGCACGCCGACGTGGACATGCTGCGCCGCTGGTTCGACGACGCGGCCCGCGAGGCGGCCCGGGCCCTGGAGAAAGGCCTGGCCCTGCCCGGATACGACTACGTGCTCAAGTGCTCCCACCTCTTCAACGTGCTGGAGGCTCGTAACGCCGTCAGCGCCAGCGAGCGCACGGCCCTGCTGGGGCGGGTGCGGGGGCTGGCCCGCAAGGCGGCGGAGGCCTACCTGGCCCAGCGGGAGCGGCTGGGCTATCCCCTGCTGCGGGCGGGCGCCTGGGGCGCCGGTTCGACCACCGGGGACGAACCGGCCCCGCGGCCGGCGGCCGGGCAGGGGTGACGGGCAGGATCCACAGGATCCACATGGGGCGGGAAGGAGCAGGAGCGATGGAGGAACGGTTGGATCTGCTGGTCGAAGTCGGTTGTGAGGAGATCCCCGCCGCCGAGTGCGGCGAGGCGCGCCGCCAGCTGGCCGAGCGGGCCGGCACCGCCCTGGCCGAGGCGGGCCTGCCCTACGCGGTGGTCCGCACCCTGGGGACGCCGCGGCGGCTGACCCTGATCGTCCAGGGGCTGGCGGCGCGCCAGGAGGCCCGGGAGGAGTGGGTACGGGGCCCGTCCCGGGCGGCGGCCTTCGGCCCCGACGGCGAGCCGACCCGGGCGGCCCTGGGGTTCGCCCGCGGGCAGGGGGTCGACGTGGCGGACCTGGTGGTGCGCGAGACGCCCCAGGGGGCGTACGTGTTCGCCCGCAAGGTCCACCCGGGACGGCCTGCGGCCCAGGTCCTGGCGGAGCAGCTGCCGGCCATCCTGGGAGGGCTGGAGTTCCGCCGCACCATGCGCTGGGGAGACGGCGAGCACCGGTTCATCCGGCCGGTCCACTGGCTGGTGGCCCTGCTGGGGGAGGAGGTGCTGCCGGTGACCTTCGCCGGGGTGCGGGCGGGCCGGGCGACCTACGGTCACCGGTTCCTCCATCCCGGGGCGGTGGAACTGGCCTCGGCCTCGGAGGAGGACTACCGCCGGCGGCTGGCCGAGGCCTTCGTGGTGGTCGACCCCGAGGAGCGCCGGCAGCGGATCGTGGAGCAGGCCCAGGCGGTGGCCGCCGCCGTGGGGGGCGAGGCGGAGATCGACCCCGAGCTGCTCGACGAGGTGGTCGACCTGGTGGAATACCCCACGGCCTTCACCGGTTCCTTCGCCGCCGAGATGCTGGAGCTGCCGCGGGACGTGCTGGTCACCACGATGAAGGTCCACCAGCGCTACTTCCCCGTCCGCCGGCCGGGCGAGAGCCGGCTGTTGCCCTACTTCATCGCCGTCCGCAACGGCGACCGGCAGCACCTGGACACCGTCCGGCAGGGGAACGAGCGGGTGATCCGCGCCCGGCTGGCCGATGCCCGCTTCTTCTTCCAGCAGGACCGGCAGCGGCGGCTGGCGGACCGGGTCCCGGACCTGGAGCGGGTCTCCTTCCTGCCGGGCCTGGGCACCCTGCTGGATAAGACGCGGCGGCTGGAGCGGCTGGTGGGCTGGCTGGCCGAGCGCCTCGGTCTGCCGGCGGCGGAGCGGGAGCTGGCCATGCGGGCGGCCCACCTGGCCAAGGCCGACCTGGTGACCTCCCTGGTCTACGAGTTCACCGAGCTAGCCGGGCGCATGGGGCGGGAGTACGCCCTGCTGGACGGCGAGCCGCCGGCGGTGGCGGAGGCCCTGGGCGAGCAGTACCTGCCGCGGGGCGGGGACGATGGCGAGCTACCGTCCACCTGGCCGGGGCTGCTGCTGGCCATCGCCGACCGGGCCGATACCCTGGCGGGTTGCTTCGCCGCCGGCCTGGAGCCCACGGGCTCCCAGGACCCTTACGGCCTGCGCCGGGCCGGGGTGGGCCTGCTGCGGCTGCTGGGCGGGCCCGCGGCGGAAGGGCCGGTGGTGTCCGGCCCGGTGGATGGCCTCGGCGCGTTGCCCGCAACGGAGGGGGACGGGGGCGGGCCGGGCGGTCAGGCCGGCGCAGGGCAGGAGGCAGCCGTTCCGGCAAGCCCGGTTGCCGGGGCGAGCCTTGCCGGGGCCCCAACCGGACCGGTCCCGCCGTCGCGGGCGGCCATGCCACCCCTGGATGCCTTGCTGGACGAGGCCCTGGCCGGCTACCGTCCGCCGGTGGCCTCGCCGGCGGTGGAGGTGCGCTTCGACCCGGCCGAGGTGCGGGCCAAGCTGCTGGAGTTCCTGGCCGCCCGGCTGCGGGTCCTGATGGCGGAGGCGGGCTACTCCCACGACGTGATCCAGGCGGTGCTGGCGGTCGACCGCACCGACGTGCCCGGCGTCTGGGCCCGGGCCCGGGCGGTGACGGAGCTGCTGGCCTCGCCCCTGGCCGCCGACGTGCTGACCGTGCACCGGCGGGCGGCCAACCTGGCCGGGCGGGCGGAAGGGGACGCCGTCGACCCGGCCCTGTTCCGGGAACCCGAAGAGCAGGCGCTACACGCCGCCGTGGAAGCGGCTGCCGGCGCGGCGCAGGAGGCCCTGGCCGCCCGGGACTACGCTTCCTACTTCAGGGCCATCGCCGGGCTGCGGCCCGCCGTGGACGCCTTCCTCGACCGGGTGCTGGTCATGGCGGAGGAACCGGCCCTGCGGGCCAACCGTCTCGCCTTGCTCAAGCGGGTGGCCGGCCTGGCCGGCCGGGTGGCGGCCCTGGGGGAGCTGGCCGCCAGCGTGTGACCGGCGACCGTCCGTGCAGCGGCCGTCTGTGTGCGGAGGCCGGGCGGGCCATGGCCGCCCGGCCCCCGCTGTCCTTGTCGCGGCCCAAGCCCCGGTGGCGGCGGAACCAGGGATTCCGCCGGGGGTGTCCAATGCTTTAACCTTTACAGAGATCGCATCCGGGAACGCCGGCACCGGTGCCCACCACGCCGTTCCCCCGCCAGGCGGGTTCCGGGGCCCCGCCGGCGCGGCCAGGGTGCTCCGGGGGAGGGACATGCAACCCGTGATCCGCCTGCTGACCGAGGCCGACCGCCAGGCCACCCTGGAGTTTCTCGCCGCGGAGAGCGCCTTCAACCTCTTCATCCTGGCGGACATCCACAACTACGGCTTCGCCACCGATTTCCAGCAGGTGTGGGGCGACTTCTCCGCGGACGGGCGGCTGCGGGCGGTCCTGCTGCGCTACTTCCGCAACTTCATCCCCTACGGCCGGGACGGGTTCGATGCCGAGGGCCTCGCCCGGGTCATCCAGCGGCGCGTCGGCGAGGAGGCCGGGAATCGCTGGGAGGTCTCCGGCAAGACGGAGGTGGTGGAGCGCCTGCGCCCCTACACCCAGCAGATTCTCGACTGGGACCGCCGCCGCTCCCTGTACTTTGCCGAGCTGGCCGGCGACGGCCGGCTCGCGGGGTTGCGCCAGGAGCTGCCCGGCAGTGTGCAACTCCGCCGCATGCAACCCGCCGATGCGCCCCTGATCGGCGACCTCTACCGGCGCATCGCCGAGTTCCGCACCTTTGACGAAGGCGCGGAACGGGAACTGTACCACTCCCTGGCCACGGGGGCCGCCCGCGGCTACTGGCTGGAGCACGAGGGGCGTGCCGTGGCGGCGGTCAAGACGGCGGCGGAGAACCCCTATTCGGCCATGGTGGTGGGCGTGGCCACCGACCCCCGCTTCCGCCGCCGGGGCTTCGCGACCCAGCTGATGGTGCGGTTGTGCCAGGAGGTTCTGGCCGAGGGCAAGCGCCTGTGCCTCTTCTATGACAACCCGGAGGCGGGGGCCATCTACCAGCGGGTCGGTTTCCGGGACATCGGGACCTGGGACATGGTGCCGGCACGAGGGGGCGGCGCGCCCGGGGCCACGTCCGCGCGGTGACCGGACCGCGGGCTCCGCGGGCTTCTCCCCGTACGGGCCGGGTGCCCTCAGGGCCGGCAGGTGTGCCGGGCGCCTCCGGCCGGTCGCCGGGACCGGGGGCCGGATACCCGGCACGGTGCGGCCGCCGGGCCAGGAGACGGGAGGCGCCCGCGGGGGAGGGAGGGAACGGGGTGGGTGAGCCGGTCGTCTTCATCGTGTCCGATTCCCTGGGCGAGACCGCCGAGCTGGTGGCGCGGGCGGCGGCCAGCCAGTTCAACGGTCACCGCTCCACCTTTCACCGCTTTCCCTACGTGGACCGCATGGAGACCATCGACGAGATCGTCCGGCGGGCCCGGCAAGAGGAGCGCAGCCTGATCGTCCACACCCTGATCCTGGAGGACCTGCGGCGGGCCCTGAACGAGAAGGCCCAGGCGGCGGGCATCCCCGTGGTCGACATCATGGGGCCGATGATGGCCGCCTGGATGCGGGTGGCCCAGTCGCCGCCGCGCCTCCAGCCGGGGCTGCGCCACCGCCTGGACGAGGAGTACTTCCGGCGGGTGGAGGCCGTGGAGTTCGCCGTCAAGTACGACGACGGCAAGGACCCCCGGGGCCTCCTCCAGGCGGACATCGTCCTCCTGGGCGTCTCCCGCACCTCCAAGACGCCGGTCAGCATGTACCTGGCCCACCGCATGTACAAGGTGGCCAACGTGCCCCTGATCCCGGAGGTGGAACCGCCGGCCGAATTGTATAAGGTACCGCGGAACCGGCTGGTGGGCCTGATCATCCGCCCCGACGCCCTGCAGCGGATCCGCCGGGAGCGGCTCAAGGCCATCGGCCTGGACGAGGACTCCAGCTACGGCAGCCTCCAGCGGATCCAGGAGGAACTGGCCTATGCCCAGCGGATCTTCCGGGAGCTGGGCTGCCCGGTCATCGACGTGACGAACAAGGCCGTGGAGGAGACGGCCAACACGGTGCTGGAGATCCTGGCGAAGGGGGAGCGCCATGAGCACGGGGACCGCTGAGCCCGCGGCCCGGCCCCAGGCGGCGCCGCGGCGGTGGGTCTACTTCTTCGACGAGGGGTCCGGGGCCGATCGGGCCCTGCTGGGCGGCAAGGGCGCCAACCTGGCGGAGATGACCCGCATCGGCCTGCCCGTTCCACCCGGTTTCACCATCACCACCGAGGCCTGCAAGGCCTACCTGGCCGCGGGCGGGGCCTTTCCCCCGGGGTTGCTGGAGCAGGTGGAGCAGCAGCTGGCGCGCCTGGAGCGGGAGATCGGGCGCCGCTTCGGCGACCCGGAGCGCCCCCTGCTGGTGTCCGTCCGCTCGGGGGCGCCGGTCTCCATGCCGGGCATGATGGACACCATCCTCAACCTGGGGCTCACCGACCAGGCCGTCCAGGGGCTGGCCCGGGAGACCGGCGACGCCCGCTTCGCCTTCGACTGCTACCGGCGGCTGATCCAGATGTTCGGCGACGTGGTCCTCAAGGTCCCCGCCGCCCGCTTCGAGCACGCCCTGGAGGCGGCCCGGCAGCGCCTTGGGGTCCGGTTCGACCACGAGCTGCCGGCGGAGGAACTGGAGCGG
>DATCLH010000266.1:0-4092 GCA_036564035.1 Thermaerobacter sp. | reverse complement strand
CGGGTACGTGGCCTACCCCAACGTGGACCCGCTGGTGGAGATGGTCAACCTGCTGGCCGCGACCCGGGCCTACGAGGCCAACGTGGCGGTGTTCAGCGCCGCCCGCACCCTGGCCCTGCGGGCGCTGGAGATCGGCCGCGGCTGAGCCGGCCTGGGCCAGGGGCCAGGGTCCGGCGAGCCAGCAGGGCCCGCGGGAAGGGCGGGGCGGAAGCCGGGGCGCGACGCGGGGGCGCCAAGCGGGGCACCAGGCGGTGCCGGCCCCGCGGCGGTCCCGGCGGGGCCGGCGCCGGCGAGGACCGGCCAAGACCGTGATGACCGAGGGAGGAGGCGTGGCGACCCATGGGACCTTGGGGTGTGGAGCCCAATCAGCGGCCGGCGTGGCCGGGCGCCGGAAATCCGGTGGCGGGGGGCAGCGGCGGCGCGAGCCCTGCCGGCCCCCTGGCGGCCGGGGATCCGGCGGGGATCGCCCCCGCGGGAGCCGGTTCGTCCGAGGCGGGAGGGGGCGTGGGGGCCACCTTCCTGCAGGAGTTGGCCCGGGCGCTGGAGCGGCTGGAGGGCGTGGCCGGCCAGGCCGACGCCATGGCCCAGCGCCTGGTCACGGGCCAGGTGGAGGACTTGTCCCAGGTGATGGTGGCCAGCGAGAAGGCGCGGCTGGCCATCGAGCTGGCCGTCCAGCTGCGGAACAAGGCGCTGGAGGCCTACCAGGAGATCATGCGGATGCCGGTCTGACGGGCCCGATGGGGTTGAACGGGTGGGCTCCGGCTTCGTCCGGTTGAATCCCCGGTCCGCGGCGCGGGTCGATGAGGAGGCGGCGGAGGCACCATGCCGGTGGCACAGCTGCGGCAGCTTCCCCAACAATTCCTCGCCTGGTTCCGGCAGCTCAAGGCGCCGGCCCGCTGGGTCGTGGTGGGGACCGCGGTGCTGGTCCTGGGCGGGTTGCTGGCCCTGGCCCTGGCCGGTCGCGGGGGGACCCAGTGGGAGCCCCTCTTCACCCGGCTGGACCCGGCCGATGCGGCGGCCATCGTCGGGCAGCTGGAGGAGCAGGGCGTGCCCTTCCAGCTGGCCGAAGGCGGGCAGGCGATCCTGGTCCCGGCGCCGGAGGTGGACCGGCTGCGGCTGGACCTGGCGGCCCAGGGCCTGCCCCGGGAGGGGACGGTGGGCCTCGAGCTGATGGAGAGGATGCCCATGGGGGCCACCGAGTTCGAGCGCCAGGTCCAGTACCTGCGGGGTCTGCAGGGGGAGCTGGCCCGGACCATCGGCCGCTTGGAGGGGGTCGAAGCCGCCCGTGTCCACGTGGTGCTGCCGGAGGAGAGCCCCTTCGTCGGCGAGCGGCGGCCGGCCACGGCGGCCGTCCTGGTCCAGCTCAAGCCCGGTGCCGAGCTGGGTCCCGAGCAGGTGCGGTCCATCATGCACCTGGTCGCCTCGGCGGTGGAGGGGCTCAAGCCCGAGGACGTGACGGTGGTGGATACCGCCGGCCGGCTGCTCTCGGCGCAGGTGCCCGCCGGGGAGGAGGGGAGCCCGGTGGCCCAGGGCGACCGCTTCGAGATCGAGCGCCGCTTCGAGGAGGAACTGCAGCACCGCCTGCAGACCCTGCTGGAACAGGTGCTGGGGCCGGGCAACGTCATCGCCCGGGTCCGGGCCGAGCTCAACTTCGACCAGCAGGTGGTGGAGCGGCACCTCTTCGAGCCGCCGGCCGACGGCGGCCAGGGCCTCCTGCGGTCGATCCAGGAGCTGCAGGAGACCTTCACCGGCCAGCCGGCACCCGGCGGGGTGCCAGGGGACGCCAACATCCCGACCTATCCCCAGGTGGGTGGCGGGACCGGCGACTACCAGCGCAGCGAGCGCACCGCCAACTACGAGGTGAACGAGGTCATCGACCGGCTGCAGGTGGCGCCCGGCGCGGTGCGGCGGCTGTCGGTGGCGGTGATCGTCAACGGCCAGCTGACCCCGGAGCGCCAGCAGGCCCTGCAGCAGGCGGTGGCGGCCGCCATCGGCAGCGACCCCCAGCGGCAGGACCAGGTGGAGGTCGTGGCGATGCCCTTCGACACGACGGTGGCCGACCGGCTCCAGCAGTCCCTGGAGGCCGAGCGCCAGGCTCGCGAGGCGAACCGGCGCCTGGCCCTCCTGGCCGGTGCAGCGGCCCTGGCCGGGCTGGGGCTGATCCTCCTGATCCTCGGCTGGCGCCGCCGGCGGGCCGCCCGCCGGGCCCTGGTGGGCGAGCCGGCGGCCGGCTTCCCCCTGCCCGCCGGCAAGCCGGGAGCCGTCCCGGTTTCCCCGGCGGCGGAGGGGGCAAGGGCCGGGGCCGGCGGGGCGGTCGCCGTCCCGGGTGGCGCCGTGCCGGTCAACGGCCGGGCGGCCGAGGCCGCCGCCCACGAGCAGGTCAGCGAGCTGGTGAAGAACCAGCCGGAACACGTGGCCCAGGTCATCCGCAGCTGGCTGGCCGAGCGGTCCGGCAACTGAGCGGCCCGGAGGGCCTGCGGGGAGGAGGCGAGGGCAATGGCCATGCGGCAAGGAGCGGCGGTGGTGGCGGGCCCCGGAACGGGCCGGCCGGCGGCCCCCGGGGGGCGAGCCGGGGTGGCGATCCCGGACATGCCGGGTCCCCAGGGTGCACCGGCCGAGGCCGGAGGGGTGGCGGCGGGACCGGGGGAGGCGGTGGGCGGCAGCGGCGCCCGCGCCGGCGCCCGCGACGGAGCCCGGGATCTGCCACCCCGCCGCAAGGCGGCGATCCTGATGATCTCCCTGGGTCCCGAGCTGGCCGCCCGCGTCTTCCGCTACCTGCGGGAGGACGAGATCGAGCAGCTCACCCTGGAGATCGCCAACACCGACCGGGTCTCGCCGGAGCAGCGGCTGGCGGTTCTGGAGGAGTGCCGGGACCTGGCCCTGGCCCACGCCTACATCGCCCAGGGCGGCATCGACTACGCCCGGGAGCTCCTGGTCCAGGCCCTGGGCCACCAGCGGGCGGCGGAGGTCCTGAACCGCCTGACCTCCACGCTGCAGGTCCGGCCCTTCGAGTTCGTCCGCCGGGCCGACCCGTTACAGATCCTCAACTTCATCCAGCAGGAGCACCCCCAGACCATTGCCCTAATTCTGGCCTACCTGCACCCGGAGCAGGCGGCGGTGGTGCTAAGCGGCCTGCCCCCCGACCGCCGGGCCGACGTGGCCCGCCGGCTGGCCCTGATGGAGCGGACCTCGCCGGAACTGATCCGCGAGGTGGAACGGGTGCTGGAACGCAAGCTCTCGTCGGTCCTGGGCGAGGAGGGCACGGCCGCCGGCGGGCTGCAGGCCGTCGTCCAGGTGCTCAACAACGTGGACCGCGGCACCGAGCGCAGCATCATGGAGGTCCTGGAGGTCACCGACCCCGAGCTGGCCGAGGAGATCAAGAAGCGGATGTTCGTCTTCGAGGACATCGTGCTCCTGGACGACCGCTCCCTGCAGCGGGTCCTGCGGGAGGTCGACCTCAACGAGGACCTGCCCCTGGCCCTCAAGGCCGTCAGCGAGGACGTCAAGCAGAAGATCTTCCGCAACCTGTCCCAGCGGGCCGTGGAGATCCTGCAGGAGAACCTGTCCTACCTCGGTCCCGTGCGCCTCCGCGACGTGGAAGAGGCCCAGCAGAAGATCGTCAACATCATCCGCCGCCTGGAGGAAGAGGGCGAGATCGTCATCGCGCGGGGTGGTCAGGATGAGGTCGTGGTCTGAGGCGGCGGGCAGCTCGCCCGGGTTCGCCCCGGGCCGGCACCGGGCGCCGGGCGGCGGCCGGGCCGCGGGATCCGGATTCACATGGGCCTCCCCGGCCTGGGGGCCCGTGGCCCGCGCCCCCCAGGGTGAAGGGCTGCCGGAGCCCCGGCCCTGGACCCCGGCCCCCTTGGGCCCCTCAACCCCCCCGCTGCCGAGGAGGGCGGGGGTCTCCCCCGCGCCGGTTCCCCGGCCCCAGCGGCCGGTGGTGGAACCGGCGGCGGCCCCGGGCCGGGGCCGGCCTGGCCCCAGCGGCTCCCTCGCCCCCGTTCCCGGGGGCTTCCCTGGCGGCGACGGCCGGCCGGCCGCCACGCCCGTCCCCGACCCGGCCGTGGCCGCCGCCCGGGCCCGGCGCTGGCT
>DATCLH010000265.1:0-4103 GCA_036564035.1 Thermaerobacter sp. | reverse complement strand
ACGGGCGGGGTCTGCCGGGGCGGACCGGCCGGCCCCGGCCGCGGCCGGAGCGCCCGCCCTTCCCCTCCACCCGCCCTCCACCTGGGACCGGCACGGGTTCACCCTGCTGGTGGCGCCGGTGCAGGTCGACCCCCTGGGCGGAGCGGGCGCGCCCCCGTCATCGCGGGAAGGAGCGGCGCCGGGGCCGCCTTCAGGTGGGCCCTCTAGCCGCACGTCCCTCGCCGGCACCGGTCTGTGGCCGCTGGAGGCCACCCAGATCCGGGCCCAGCAGGTGATCTCGGCCGACCCCCAAGCGGTCGTGCTGGAGAACGGGACGGTGGAGCTGGAGTGGCGGCCTCCCGAGGCCGTGGCGGCCCGGGCCCGGCGGCTTCGCCTGACCTTCGATCACCTGCCGTCCCGCGGGCCGGGATCCCCGCTGGTCGAGGCGTCCCTGGACCTCTACGACTTCACCGCCGCCCGCTGGGTGACGGTCAAGGCACCGGGGGTGTGGGAGCCCCCCGGGGAGGCGCCCCCGGCCGCGACCGCCGGGATCACCTTCGGCCCGGCCCGGTTGGAGCTGGAAGGCCCGGCCCTGGGCCGGTTCCTCCCGCCGGGAGGGCGCCTCAGCCTGCGCCTGCGGGGACCTGACGGCGCACCGGTGATGGCGGTCCTTCCCCGCGTGGAACTGGAGGTGACCCCGTGAGCCCCCAGCCCAGCGGCGTTCCAGCCTCCCACGGTGAACCCGCCGTCGTCACCCGCGACCTGCGGCGCACCTTCGGCAGGGTTCAGGCCCTGGGCGGCATCGACCTGGTGGTGCCCCACGGCGCGGTCTACGGGTTCATCGGACCCAACGGAGCCGGCAAGACCACCTGCCTGCGGATCCTGGCGGGCCTGCTGGAGCCCACGGGCGGCGAGGCCCGGGTCTGCGGGATCGACGTGGTCCGCCAGCGGGACGCCCTGCCCGGGGTGCTGGGCTACATGCCCGATTTCTTCGGCGTCTACGACGACCTGACGGTGACCGAGTACCTGGACTTCTACGCCGCCTGCTACGGCTTGCGCGGCCCCGCCGCCCGCCGGCGCCGGGACGCCCTGCTGGACCTGGTGGGCCTGGCTAGCAAGGCGGGAGCGATGGTCCACAACCTCTCCCGCGGCATGAAGCAGCGCCTGGGCCTGGCCCGGGCCCTGATCCACGATCCCCAGGTCCTCCTCTTGGACGAACCGGCCAGCGGCCTGGACCCGGCGGCCCGGATCGAGTTCCGGGAGCTGATGAAGGAACTGGCCGCCATGGGGAAGACCCTGATCGTCAGCTCCCACATCCTCAGCGAGCTGGCGGACTTCTGCACCCACGTGGGCATCATCCACGGCGGCCGGCTCCTCCTGGCCGGCACCATGGCCGAGGTCCTGGCCGCCGTGCGCCGCCGCTCGGCCCGGCTGCACCTGGTCCTGCCCCCGGGGGAGGAACCGGCCGCCCTGGCGGCCCGGGCACGGCGGCTCCTCGAGGCCTTGCCGGCGGTGACCCACGTGGAGCGGGCAGGCGATGGTGCCGGCAAAGAGAGCGGCAGGGCGGGGGCCGGGGGACCGGCCGGTCCGGCGGGGCCGGGCGGGGACGGCCGGGTCGAGCTCATCGTCGATTTCGCGGGTGGTCCCGCCGCCCTGGCGGGAATCAACGCCCGGCTGGTGGAGGCGGGATTCCTGGTCAGCCACCTGGCGGAAGTGGGCGGGAGCCTGGAGGAGGCCTTCTTGTACGCCGTCGAGAGCCTGGCCGGTCTGCCGGCCAGGGTGGACGGGGGAAGGGGGGACGGGCGGTGACCGAACGGCGGGGGTTTGCGGGGTTGGGCCGGTTCCACCGGGTCCTGGTGCCCACAGCCCTCAATCCGATCCTGGAGCTGGAGTTCCGCGCCCGGATGCGCCGGAACCGGACGGTGCTGCTCCTTCTCGGTTACACCGGAGCCGTCGCCGCCTTGTTCCTCCTGGCGGTGGTGCTCTCGGGCGTCACCGACCCGGCGCGGGCGGGGGCCGCGGCCTACGAGATCACCTGGATCATCTTCCAGGTGCTCATGCTGGCGGAACTGGTCCTGATCGGGGCGGTGGCGGGCGCCACCGGGGCCGGCAGCATCAGCGGCGAGCGGGAGCGGCAGACCTGGGAGGTCCTCCTGGTGACGAAGCTGCCCGCCTGGCGCGTGGTGACGGGCAAGCTGCTGGCCGCCGTCGCCCTGGCCCTGTGGCTGGTGGTGGCGTCGCTGCCGGTGTTCGTGCCCCTCTTCCGGTTCAACGCGGTCCAGCCCGACGCCCTGGTGCGCCTGCTGATCCACTTCACCGTCAGCGCCCTGGCCTGGGCCGCCCTGGGCCTGTTCTTCTCCGCCGTCCTGCGGCGGACGGTGGCCGCGGTGATCGCCACCTACGGCGTCGCCATGGCCTGGGTGGCGTTCACCCTGCTGGCCCGGCCCGTGCTGGACGCCCTGAACCCGCCGGGGCCGCAGGCCGGCGCGGTTTCCCCCCGCCCCCTGGGCCCGCTGGCCGTCGAACTGGCCAGCCCGGTGCTCAGCCTGCTCTACGCCCTGCGCTCGCCGGTGATCGAGGCCTGGAACTGGATTGCTGGCGCCATCGTCCTTGGCCGGGGATCTCTGCCGCCGCCCGGCGTCCGCCTCACCACGGCCGCCCGGGTGGCCGGCCTGCTGGGGCCCGATGGATACTTCTGGGTGTATGTCCTCTGGACGCTGGCCTTCACGGTGCTGCTGGTGGTCGCGACCACCCGGCTGATCGCCCGCCGGCGGGCCTGAGCGACCCCGCGTCAGCAGCGGCGGCGGGGGACCTTTGCAGGGGCCGCGGGCCCCCCAGCGGGACCCGGAACGTGGGGGAAGGACCGGAAGGGGCGGTGCAGACCGGTGCGGGCCCGAGGGGATGACCGGTGGGGGATGCAGAGGGGACGCAGACGATGAGAGCGATGGGGCAGGTTCGAGCCACCCCGTTGGTCCCCTCGGCCGCCGCCCTGTGCGCCGCCCTGTCGCCGTGGCGGCGCCGGCTGCTGGCGCGCCACGTGCTGGGCGGGCTGCTGCGCGGGTTGACCCTGGCCGCCGTCGCCGCCGTCCTGCCCCTTCTGCTCGACCGGTGGGCCGTCGACCCCTGGGGCCGCCGGGCGGCCCTGGGGCTGGGGGTCGTCATCCTGGCCGGAACGGTCCTTCACCTGGGACGAACCCGGCCCGGCTGGGCGTCGGCGGCCCGGGCCGCCGACGCCGCCGCCGGTCTCGGGCAGCAGGCCGTCACGGCCTGGGAGTACGCCGCCGGGGACCTGGGGGCCCGGGGCAAGGGCCGCGCCGTCCGGGCCGGGGCGGGGCGGAGAACCCCGCTGGGTCGCTCGTCCGCCCCGTCGCCACCGGGGCCCCGGCGAGAACCGGAGGCGGCGTCGCGGGACCCCGGCGCCTTCGTCCTGGCTCAACGCCAGCGGGCGCTCGCAGCCCTGGCCGGTGCCGATCCCCGGCGGCTCCCCCTGGCCCCCGCGGGCTGGCGGTCGTGGGCGACCGTGCTGGTCCTGGCCCTGGCCGTGGATCTCGCCCTCTGGCTGGCACCCCATCCCCTGGCCCCCCTGCGGGCCCAGCGGGCCCAGTGGCGAGCGCAGCTGGCCGAAGCACGGGAACAGGTGGCGGCCGCCCGCCACGCGGTCCGGCCGCCGGCGGCAGACCCCGCGACGGTTCCGGCACCCGGCGCCACCCCGCAGGCCGGCGATGCCGGGCGTCACGCCCCGGCAGGGTCAGAAGGTTCCGGCCAGGAGGGGTCTCACGGCCCAGCAGGGCCGGAGGGTTCCGGCCAGGCGGGGTCCCCGGCGCCGGGTCTTGGCCAGGCCGCGGCCTTGGAACAGGCCCTGGCCGGCCTGGAAGAACGGCTCCGGCAGGCCGAGGCCGATCCCCGGCCCGAACGCCTGGCCCAGGCCGCCGAAGCCGCACGCCGGGCAGCCGATGTCGCCCAGGTGGCGGCCGGCCGCGGCGGCCCCTGGGGCGGCGGTTCGCCAGGCTCGCCTGGCTCCCCCGCCGCGGGCGGCGCGGCAGGGGCGGGACCGGCCCCGGCAGCCGGTGCCCGGCCCGCCGGTTCGTCCGCCGCGGGCGGCCGGGTTGCGGGCGACACAGGAC
>DATCLH010000264.1:0-3571 GCA_036564035.1 Thermaerobacter sp. | reverse complement strand
TACGCCTACACGCGGGCGGGCGACTTCCGCCTGGACGCCGAGGGCTACCTGGTCAACGCCGACGGGCTGCGGGTCCTGGGCTGGCAGGCGGCGGGCGGGGTGTTGCCCGCCCGGGACGCCCTGAACCTGGGTCCCATCCGGGTCCCCGTCGACCTGTCCGTCCCGGCCCAGGCCAGCACCCGGGTGACCTGGACGAGCAACCTGGATGCCACGGCGCCCACCTCCGCCGCCCTGACCCAGGCCGTCGACGTGTACGACTCCCTGGGCAACCCCCACACCCTGGTCTTCACCTTCACCCGGACCGGGACGAACCAGTGGTCCTGGAGCGCCGCCGATGCAGCGAATCCCTCCAGCTCGCTGGCGACGGGCACCCTGACCTTCAGCAACGCCGGGGTGCTGACGGCCGGCAGCCCGGCCACGGTGAACTTCGCCCCGGCTGGCGCCGCGCCCATGACCCTGACCGTCGACTTCTCGGCCTTGACCCAGTACGCGGGCCCGTCCACCGTCGAGGCGACCGCCGACGGGTACCCCGCCGGCCAGCTGACCTCCTTCGCCTTCGACCCCTCGGGCACCATCACCGGCACCTTCTCCAACGGGATGACCCAGCCCATCGCCCAGGTGGCCCTGGCCTCCTTCGCGAACCCGGCGGGCCTGCTGCGGGACGGCAACCTCTACTGGGCGTCCAACAACTCGGGGGTCGCCCGGATCGGCGAGGCGGGGACCGGCGGGCGGGGCGCCCTGACGCCGGGCGCCCTGGAGATGTCCAACGTGGACCTGTCCCGGGAGTTCGTCGACATGATCGTCACCCAGCGGGGCTTTCAGGCCAACTCCCGGGTGATCACCACCTCCGACGAGATGCTCCAGGAGCTGGTGAACCTCAAGCGGTGACGCTGCGCGGACGGGCGGAAGGCCCGCCCGCCGCCGGCGGGGTGGTGGCCGCCCCCGGAGGCGCGGCCGGGAGGATGGGAGGGAGAGCCCGGTGGTGCCGGTGACCCGGCTGGACGGCCGGCAGCTGGTGGTCAACGCCGAGTTGATCGAGACCCTGGAGGCCACGCCGGACACGGTGATCACCCTGACCACCGGTCGCCGCCTGGTCGTCAAGGAGCCGGTGGACGTGCTGGTGGAGCGGGTCGTCGCCTACCGGCGCCGGATCCTGGCAGGGGTGGGGCGGGACGAACCGGCCGGGCAGGGCGCCGGGGGCGGCGGCGGGCCGGTGGCTGGACACCGGCCGGAGGCCGCCATGGCGCCGGCCGCCGCGGGGAGTGGGGCGGCCGGCCCGCCACCGAACGCGGGCCCGTCCAGGGCGGATGCCGGGTGGGAGGACGGTGACGCCAGGTGAAAGGCAAGGTGCGGATGCTGCTGATCGTCGTGACCACGGCCCTGGTGGTGGGCGCAGGAACCTGGTGGGCGGCGACCCGGGCGGGGGCGGGCGAGCCGCCGCCTCCGCCGGAGCCGGTCGACGTGGCCCTGGAGCCCTTCACCACCAACCTGCGGGATGGCCGGGTGGTCCAGGTGGCCCTGGTCCTGCGGGTGGCCGGGGAGGAGGCTGCCGCCGAGCTGGAGCACGGCCATACGGCCGAGGTGCGGCACCAGGTGTACCGGGTCCTCCGGGGGATGACGGCCGCCGACCTGGCGGGAGCGGCGGGCATGGACCGGCTGCGGCAGGCGGTCTGGGCCGTTCTGACCGGGAGGGGGGATCCGGCCGCTGGAACCGGTACCCCGGGCGCCGCCGAACCGGGGAGCGGCGCGGCACCGGCTGGTTCGACCGGCGGTGGCGGCGGCCACCTGCCGGCCGGGGGCCCGGCGGCCGGCTCCGGTGGGGCCGGGGCGGCCGGGCCGGGGGCGGCCGGTGCCCTGCCGATCCTGGACGTGCTGATCACCGACCTGATCGTCCAGTGACCGCCGGTGGCGAGGACGGTGGGCGGGTAGGGAGGTCCGCAGGGTGAACCAGGCCATGCGCCGCAAGGGCGGCCGCAGGGCGCCGGTGATCCGTCTCTACGACTTCCGGCGCCCGGACAAGTTCTCCAAGGAACAGCTCCGCACCCTGGCCATGGTCCACGAGAACGTGGCCCGCCTGGCGACGGGCTTCCTCTCGGGGCAGCTGCGCACGGTGGTCGAGGTGGCGGTGCTGGAGGTGGAGGAGACCACCTACGGCGAGTTCATCACCGGGCTCTCCAATCCCACGGTGCTGGCGGTCTTCAACCTGCCGCCCCTGGAGAGCAGCGCCGTCATGGACGTGGAGCCCTCCATCGCCTTCCCCATGGTGGACCGGCTGTTCGGCGGCCCGGGGACGGCCGAGCCCGCCGGCCGGGGGTTGACGGAGATCGAGACGGTGGTGATGCGGGCCATCCTCCAGGGGCTCTTGGGATCCCTGGCCGAGGGATGGAGCCAGCTGGTCCAGGTCCAGGGCGAGCTGGTCACCGTGGCGGCCAACCCCTTGTTCGTCCAGGTCCAGGCGCCCAACGAGATCGCCGTGCGGGTGGTGCTTTCGGTCCGCTTCGGCCAGCAGGCGGGGGCGTGGCGGATCTGCCTGCCCTACCCGCTGCTGGAACCCCTGCTGCCCCGCCTGGCCGTCCACCAGTACTACGCTCGCGAGACCAAGTCCCCGTCCCGGACCCGGGACCGGTGGGAGGAGGGCCTGCGCCAGGTGCCCCTGCCGGTGTCGGTGGTGCTGGGACGAACCCGGCTGACGGTGCGGGAGCTGCTGGACCTGGCGCCCGGCCACGTGCTGCGGCTGGACACCCGGGCCGGGGGGCTGGTCGACGTGCTGGTGGCGGGGCGGCGCAAGTTCCGGGGCGTGCCGGGCCAGGCCGGGCACCACCTGGCGGTGCAAGTGGTGGAACGGGTGGCAGAGGAGGCACAGGGCCATGGGGACGGGCGAATGGGAGATGTTGTCTCAGGAGGAGATTGACGCCCTCCTGCGCAGCCTGGCCGAGGAGGGAGCCGGCGGGGGCCTGCCGGCGGCATCCGGCCAAGACCCGCCGGCGGGTCGCCCGGATGGGGAGCCGGGTCCGGAAGGGGCGGGTCAGGGGGACGGCGGCAGCGGGGGAGGATCCGCCCGGCCCAGCGGCGGCGGGCCCCGGGCCGGGGGCCGCGAGGGGGAGCGAGATCCGGCGGGTGGCGCGGGCGACGCCCCCGATCCCGCGACGGGTGCGGGTGCGGCCGGTGCCAGCGTTCCGGGCGGGGCGTCCCTGGGCCGGTCGCCCGCAGGCGGAAGGTCTGGCCCGCAGACCGGGGGCATGGCCGGGGGGATGGCCGGCGGTGAGGCTGTCCCCGCCGCGGCGGCGGCCGAGCCGGCCCTGAGCCGGATCCCGGTGGGCCCCGGAGGCCCCGGCGGCCCTGGGGCGCCCGGCCGGGGGGCCAGCCCGGCGGGCGGCGTCGAGGCCGGGTTCTTCCCCCTCCACGGGGGGCCCGAGGCCGCCGACCCCTGGGCGGCCGACGCCGGGGACCGGGAGGGGGCTGCCGCCCTGGCCCGCGGCACCTTGGATCTGCTGCTGGACGTGCCGCTGCAGCTGACGGTGGAGCTGGGGCAGACCCAGCGGACGGTGCGGGAGCTGCTGGAGATGGCGCC
>DATCLH010000263.1:0-2364 GCA_036564035.1 Thermaerobacter sp. | reverse complement strand
GCCGGCCGGCCGGGGGCGGGCCCCGGCCGGGTGGTGGCCGCCCCGGTGGCGGCTTCGCGCCGCCGCGGCCCGGCGGCGGCCGGCCGGGCATGGCCGGCCGGCCGGGGGCGGGCCGGCCGGGGACGGCCGGCCGGCGGGGCGGCAAGCGCAAGGAGTACGAGCGGGACGAGCGCGAGTTCCTCGACGAGGACGACGACGGGCGCCTGTTCGGCGGCCGCAAGGAGGAGCGGCGGCGCCGCCGGGCCCAGGAGGACGCCACCCGCGAGATCCGGCACGGCTCCCGGGTGGGCGGTGAGGTGACCCTCACGGGCGCCGTCACCGTGGGCGCCTTCGCCGAGCTCTTGGGCCTCACGCCGGCCCAGGTCATCCAGACCCTGATCGGCATGGGCGTCATGGCCGCGATCAACCAGGAGATCGACGCCTCGGTGGCCGCCAAGGTGGCGGAGAAGTTCGGCTTCACGGTCAAGATCCAGGAGCCCGAGCCGGAGCTGGCCAAGAAGGTCGAGCCGGCCGCGGCCGAGGAGGACCCGGCGAAGCTCAAGCCGCGCTGGCCCGTGGTGACGGTGCTGGGCCACGTGGACCACGGCAAGACGTCGCTGCTGGACCGCATCCGCCGCACCCGGGTGACGGCCCAGGAGGCCGGTGGCATCACCCAGCACATCGGTGCCTCGGTGGTGGAGGTCGGCGAGAAGAAGATCGTCTTCCTGGACACGCCGGGCCATGAGGCCTTCACCGCCCTGCGGGCGCGGGGCGCCCAGGTGACCGACGTGGCGGTCCTGGTGGTCGCCGCCGACGACGGCGTGATGCCCCAGACGGTGGAGGCCATCAACCACGCCCGGGCCGCGGGCGTGCCCATCGTGGTGGCCATCACCAAGGTCGACAAGCCCGAGGCGAACCCCGACCGGGTGCGCCAGCAGCTGGTGGAGTACAACCTGGTGCCCGAGGAGTGGGGCGGCGACACGGTGATGGTCGAGGTGTCGGCCCACACCGGCCAGGGCATCCCCGAGCTGCTGGAGATGATCCTGCTGGTGGCCGAGCTGCAGGAGCTCAAGGCCAACCCCGACCGGCCCGCCGTGGGCACGGTCATCGAGGCCAAGCTGGACCGCGGCCGCGGCCCCGTTGCAACGGTGCTGGTGCAGACGGGTACCCTGCGGGTGGGCGACGCCTTCGTCTGCGGGACCACCTACGGCCGGGTCCGGGCCCTCTTCGACGACCGCGGCCGGCCGGTGGAGGAGGCCGGGCCGTCGACCCCGGTGGAGGTCCTGGGCGCCTCGGAGGTGCCCGAGGCCGGCGACCGGCTGGAAGTGGTCGCCGACGAGCGGGAGGCCCGGGAGATCGCCACCCGGCGCCAGGAGGAGCGGCGCCAGGAGGAGCTGCGGGCGGCCCGCGGCCTGACCTTGGAGCAGTTCTCCCAGCAGGCCGCCGGCGAAGCGGGCGAGCGGGAGCTGCGCCTGGTCGTCAAGGCCGACGTGCAGGGGTCCCTGGATGCCCTGATCCCGGCCCTGGAGCGCCTTTCCACCGACGAGGTCTACGTCCGGGTGCTCCACACCGGCCTGGGCGCCATCAGCGAGTCCGACGTCATGCTGGCGGCGGCCTCCCGCGCCATCGTGGTGGGCTTCAACGTGCGGCCCGACGCCAACGCCCGGCGGGCGGCGGACGAGGAGAAGGTGGAGATCCGCACCTACCGGGTCATCTACGAGCTGCTGGACGACGTGAAGAAGGCCCTGCAGGGCCTGCTGAAGCCCGAGATCCGCGAGGTGGTCCTCGGCCAGGCGGAGGTGCGGGCCACCTTCAAGGTGCCGGGCGTCGGCACCGTGGCCGGCTGCTACGTGACCGACGGCAAGATCGCCCGCAACGCCCGGGTCCGGGTGATCCGCGACGGGACGGTGATCTACGAGGGTCGCATCGCCTCCCTGAAGCGGTTCCAGGACGACGTCCGCGAGGTGGCCCAGGGCTACGAGTGCGGCGTGGGCATCGAACGCTTCAACGACATCAAGGAGGGCGACGTCCTGGAGGTCTTCCAGGAGCAGGAGGTGGCCCGGGCCCTTTGATGGCCGGGCCCTCTCTTGCCCGGGCGCTCCGGCGCGGGCGCGGCGGAGAGTGCCGGCGGTTCGAGGCGCGGGACGGGGTGCCCGCCGGGGCCGGCGCCAGGCCGTCTCCTCCGCTGGGGCCAGCGCCGGTCGCCTCCGCCGACGGGGGCCGGGAGGTGGCAGCATGGCGGCCTTCGTGGGCCTTTGCCAGGTGACCCTGGCGGTGCCGGGCAGCACGTCCCTCAAGGACAAGCGCCGGGTCCTGCGCAGCATCGTCGACCGGCTGCGCCAGCGCTACGCCCTGGCGGTGGCGGAGGTGGGGTCCCAGGACGCC
>DATCLH010000262.1:0-4007 GCA_036564035.1 Thermaerobacter sp. | reverse complement strand
CGCGGCGGCCAGGGCGGCCGGGGCGACCCCGGCCGCCCCGTACGATCTCCTCATCGTCGGCGGCGGCCCCTGCGGCCTGGCCTGCGCGGCCGCGGCGCAACAAGCCGGGCTGCGCTACCGGGTGTTCGAGAAGGGGGCCATCGTCAACTCCCTGGTCCACTTCCCGGTCCAGATGAACTTCTTCAGCACCAGCGACAACCTGGCCATCGCCGGGATCCCCTTCGTCACCGAGCGGGCGAACCCGACGCGCCGGGAGGCCCTGGACTACTATCGGGCGGTGGTGCAGCACCTGGGGCTGCAGGTGGACACCTTCACCGAGGTGGTCGACATCCGGCGGGAGGCCGGCGGCACCTTCCAGGTGGTGGTGCGCCCGGTGCCGCGGCTGGTGGGGGGCTTGCCGCCCCTGGAGCCGGCCGGCGGGGCCGAGCGGGCCACGAGCCCGGGGGATGCCGGGCCGGCGGGCGTGCAGGTCTACCGGGCGCGCAACGTCGTCCTGGCCACGGGCTACTACGACCGGCCCAACCGCCTGGGCATCCCGGGAGAGGACCTGCCCCACGTCAGCCACTACTACCGGGAGGGCCACGCCTTTTACGGCCGTTCCGTGCTGGTGGTCGGCGGGCAGAATTCAGCCGTCGAGGCGGCCCTCGACCTGCACCGCTGCGGGGCCCGGGTGAGCCTGGCCCACCGGGGCCCGGCCCTGTCCCAGCGCATCAAGCCCTGGGTGCTGCCACCCTTCCGCAGCCTGGTGGAGAAGGGCCGCATCGCGGTGTTCTACAACACCGAGGTCCTGGCCATCGAACCCGGCCGGGTGCGGCTGTCCGTGGCCGGCGAACCCCGGGATCTGCCCGCCGACTTCGTGTTCCTGCTGGTGGGGTACCGGCCCAACCATCACCTGGTGCACCGGCTGGGCATTCCGGTGGACCCCGCCACGGGCGAGCCCCGTCACGACCCGGAGACCATGGCCACGCCGGTCCCCGGGGTCTACCTGGCTGGCGTAGTGGCCGCCGGGTACGACGCCAACAAGATCTTCATCGAGAACGGCCGCTGGCACGGCGAGCGGATCGTGCGGCACATCCTGGCGCAGGCCCGGGGGCGCGACGGAGGCCAGGAGGCAGGCCAGGGGCCAAGCCCGAAGACCTAAGCCGCGAGGAGGCCGCCGCGCGCTGGGGAGCGAACCCGTCCGGGATCCGGCGAAGGGCCGCGGGCCGTACTCGGCATGGCCCCGAAGGCCGCCGGCGGGCCGCCCGCTCCGGGCAGCCCGCCGGCGCGCCGCCCAGCGGCCCGCCACCGGCCCCCTAACGGCTTACCCACGGCGCGCCGGGGGGCCCGTCCAGGGCTCGCCAGCGGCCCCTCAACGGCGCGCCAAAGGCGGCGTCCACGACCCCCAACGGCCCGCCAATGGCTCGTCAACGCCTTGCTGGCGCGGCCTCACTCCAGCACCCGGGAGAAGAAGACGGCGCTCACGGTTTCGTCCAGGCCGACGGGCCGGTCGTAGATCCGCTCGAGGAAGCGGGCCAGTTCGTCCGGCGCCTTGAGGTTGGGATCTTCGGCGGCCAGCTCTTCGGGGGTCAGCTGCCCCAGGGGCTTGACCACCACCCGGTCGATCACGGCGGTGAACAGCTTCTGGCGCGGCTCGTAGCGGTTGCCGTAGGTGACCCAGACCAGGTCGCCTTCCCGGTACTTGTCGCGCTTGTCACCCAGGCGGATCGTGCAGCGCTTTTCCGCCGCCAAGAGGTTGGCCTGGTAGACCGTCGAGTAGAAGTTGAGCGCCTTCACGGCCAGCCCTCCCCGCTGACACCTTGACGGGATCCGACGAAAAGCGGCCAACCACGGTTTGATAACCCGCTATTCGTCCGCGCCCCGGGGCATTCCTTCCGAAAAATTGAAAAGGACCGACGATGGCCGCCTCGGGGTAAAGCGAGAGCGGCCGCGGGCGTTTTGCCGCGGCCGCTCCGGCCTTTGCGCGTTCCGGCGCTCGACGCGACGCTCCTCACCGCTGGACGTTTGCCTTCACCGCTTGGGGTCGGCCGGCAGGGTCTGGCCGTTAGCCAAGGCCTGCTCGGCCAGGGCGATCATCCGCCGCACCATGTGGCCGCCGACGGCGCCGGCCTGCCGGGCGGGGATGTCACCCCAGTAGTCCTCCGAACCCTGATGGACCGGCAGCCCCAGCTCCGCAGCGATCTCGTACTTCAGGTTATCCAGGGCCGGGTGGGCTTCCTTGATCAGCAGCCGGTTGGTCTTCTGACCCAACGCCATGGGTATCACCTCGGTGGTCGAACTCGGCCCCGCGCGCTGGCGGCGCCCCGACGGCACCGTGGAGCGCCTTGGGCGGCGCGGCCGCCGCCACCGCCGATCCATGCCCGGTGCTGCTGGCTCCTGGCTGCGGGCCTGCGCATGCTGCGCCGCTGCCGATGCATCCGCTTCGGCCGGTGGGGCCGCTGCGGGCGGTTGCCGGCCGAGGCGGCAGGTGGCGTTCCCGAGCTTAATCTGCGCGCCCCGGACGGCCCTCAGGCTCGCAAATCCGGGTCCGGCCGGTCGATCCCCGGCCGCGCTGCCGGCCCGGCGGCATCCCGTCCTGGGCGGGGGCACCGTGCCCGCCGGGGGGGCAATGGGCCCGCCGGGCGGGCAACGGCCCCGTTCCTCCGGAAACCCGACCGGTCCCCGGCGCCCGAGCCGGTTCCTGGCGCGCGGTTCTCCGCGCTTTCTCCGTGCCCGCTCCGTGCTTTCCTTTCTCGGAGCCTCCATGGCGTTTCCGTGGCTTTCTGGGCGGCGTTCGAGGTGCTCGGCCGCCGGGCGTTTGCGCCTCCTGCTCCTTCAAATTGCTAACGATGGCCTCAATTAATTTTTAAACGTGCAAACCTTTCCGAACGAACCTCGTTGATCCTCCGGCAACGATGTGGTATCCCGGAGATGCAAGGCCTTGCCGGGCCCCGGCCCGGCGGCCAGCCGGCCCGACCGCCGGCGGGGGCGGCGCGCATCGCAGGCTGCCGGCCCGGCCAGTCCCGGCGGTGGAAGACCCCACAGGGCCGGGCCGCACGGACCGGCCGACCGGCCGGGTTCGTCCAAAAGGGGGTTCGCGAGATGTCGGTGGCGGTACGGCAGCAGGTGGAACCCGCGCCGGCGCCGCGCCGCAGCGGCGGCTGGCTGGACCGGTTCTTCGCCATCCAGGCCAGCGGGTCCGACGTGCGGACGGAGATCCTGGCCGGGGTCACCACCTTCGTCACCATGGCCTACATCCTGTTCGTCAATCCCCAGATCCTGGGGGCGGCCGGGCTCGACCCCAACGCCGTCCTCATGGCCACGGCCCTCTCGTCCGGCGTGGCCACGCTGATCATGGGGCTCTTTGCGCGCATGCCCTTCGCCCTGGCGCCGGGGATGGGGCTCAACGCCTACTTCGCCTACACCGTGGTGCTGGGGCAGGGCATCCCCTGGCAGACGGTGCTGGGCGCCGTGTTCATGGACGGCCTGATCTTCCTGATCATCAGCCTCTTGCCGATCCGCGAGCGGATCCTGCGGGACATCCCGCTCAACATCCGGCTGGCCACCAGCACCGCCATCGGCCTCTTCATCGCCTTCATCGGCCTGCGCTCGGCGGGGCTGATCGTGGCCAACGAGGCGACCCTGGTGTCCCTGGGGGACGTGCGCTCCGGGCCGGCGGTGCTGGCGCTCCTCGGGCTGGTGCTGACGGCGCTGCTCATGGCGCGCCGGGTCAAGGGCGCCATCCTCTGGGGCGTGCTGCTGACGACCCTGCTGGGCGCCTTCTTCCGCGCGCCCGACGCCAGCGGCGTCCTGCAGCCGCTGACGCGCCTGCCCCACAGCCTGGCCGACGTGGTCCGCGCCCCCGACTTCGGGGTGCTGGCCCAGGTGGCGGGCCAGCTGGACGTGGCCGGCGCGCTGCAGCTGGGCCTGCTGACGGTGATCTTCACCTTCACCTTCGTCAACATGTTCGACACGGCGGGCACCCTGGTCGGCCTGGGCACCAAGATGGGCGTGATCGACGAGAAGAC
>DATCLH010000261.1:0-6684 GCA_036564035.1 Thermaerobacter sp. | reverse complement strand
AGCAGCACCCCGCCCGTGGCCCCGGCGAAGGCCGCCGCCCCCACCTTGCGCATCTCCCCGAGGTCCGTCTCGAGGCCGGCCATGAACATGAGGAAGATCACGCCCAGTTCGGCCAGGTCCCGGGTCAGCCGGCCCAGGTACGCCGCGTCGGTGAACACGGGCCAGTGCAGCACGTCCAGCAGGGTCGGTCCCAGCAGGATCCCGGCCAACAGCTCGCCGAACACGGCGGGCTGGCCGAGGCGCCGGGACAGGGCCCCGGCCCCCTTGGCCGCCGTGATCACCACGGCCATCAGCACGGCCACCTGAAGGAACGAGGGCATCGACACGCCTTGCCTCCTTGGACGAACGGACTGCCGGCAAGGGGCCTCCTGCGAGGCCTCGGCCGCCCCAGCGGGCGGGTCAGGCGTCGCGACCACCCGGCGGTTGGTTCTCGCCGGGGGCCGGCCGGGGCGGCGTGGCCCGGCGGGCGGGCCGGCGCGGCCGGCGCCGCCGGCCCGCCCGGCTTGTCCCCTCGACCTGAGCGTACCATCGCGCCAGTCCCGCGGCATGGGGCCCACCGGCCGTGCCGCCCCGGGCGGCCGCGCCGGCGTCGCTGAACACGGCGCTCGAGCCGGGGCTGGTGCCCGGGCTGGTGCCGGTGCGCTCGGGAGGCTCGGCGCCGGCGGCCCGGTCCCGTTCTTCCAGAACCTTGGACACCTGCTCCGGGTTGACCTGCCAGACCCCGTACTCAAGAATGGGGCCGCCCACCGGACGCCGGGTCAGGACCAGGATCCCCTCGACGCCGGCGGGCCATTGGAGGCCCTCGGCGGCCAGGGACGCGGCCACGGCGCGGGTCTTGGCCGCCAGCCGCTCCGCGGCCCGCACCAGGGCCCGCTGGGCCGAGCGGCGCCGGGTCGCCGCCGACAGGTCTAGGGTTCCGATCACCCAGGCCCGGCGTGGGCCGGAGACCAGGAATTCCGCTGCCCCGCGCCCGGGCGGGCCCCCGGCGACGGCCGGCGGCAGGGCGACCCGCACCCGGTCGCCGGGCAAGGCATCCAGCGCCTCCAAGAGCCGCCGCCGGCCGTCGGCCACCTGCAGGAGGGTGAAGAAACGGGCCGCCGCAAGGCCCGCCCCCACCAGGCACCAGAATCCGAACATGTCGAGGATGTTGATCCCCAGCATTTGCCGCAGGCGGAACAGCGACCCCGCTCCCCAGCCCAGCGCCAGGCAGGCCAGCCCCCATATCCAGGGGATCCCCGGCGGCGCCGGCGGCCGTCCGATCCAGCCGGACCGGCCGGGTGCCGCGCCGGCCGCCGCCCCGGCTTCCGCCTCCCCGGTCAGCGCCCTGGTCGAGCTCTCCATGCGGCTTGTCCCTCCTCGGCGGTGGAACCGGCAGCACCAGGATACCGCATTGGCCGGTCCGCAGCGGTCAGGATGGTCCGGGCGCCGGTTCGTCCGCAAAAAGGGCGTGGGGCACCCGTCCTTCCCCAGTGCCCCTCGCCGGTGTCATGGACCGCCATGTCGCCTGCTTCCGCCGGTCTCAGGAACCGCCGCCCGAACCGCCGGCGGCGCCCGAGCCACCACCCTGCCCCTGGCCCTGGCCCGTCTCCGCACCGGCGGCCGGCCCCGCCTGGGCGTTGCGCTGCTCCACGTCGCCCAGACCCATCAGGAACCGGGCCAGCAACCGGATCTGGTCCGGGGTCATGGCGTCCTTGAAGGAGGGCATGATGCTGCGGAACTTCTCGGCTTCCTTACGATACGTCTCCGTCAGATCCACCGGGGTGCCCTGGCCGTGCCAGACGGTGGGCATCCGCTCCTCCGGCGCGAAGGACTGGGGATCGCTGATCCACCGCTCGGTGAACTCCAGGCTCGGCAGCCACTCGCCGGCCCGGCTCAGGTTCGGTCCGATGACGCCGCCGTAGCTGCCCAGGGTGTGGCACTGGATGCACGTCATCTTCACGAAGAGCTCCTTGGCCTGCTGGTTCTCCTCGTCGGTCAAGCCGGCGGCCTTGACGTCCAGGTCCTGGGCGGTGACGGGCCGGGTCCGCGGCTCCTGCTGGCCAGTGTCCGGGTTCTCCACGTACTCGGTGACCGTCAACCGGGCCACCTCCGGCGCCCCGGCGTACTTCTGCGGCTCGGACCAGTTGCCGTACATCAGGAAGGTGACCAGGTCGCGGATCTGCTGCTCGTTGAGGGGCCCGTTGTCCGACGTGGCCCAGGTCGGCATCCGCGTGTAGGAGTGGATCTTGCCGTCTTCGATCTTCCAGGTGTTGTGGTCGAACCCGGGGCGGCCGCGGGCGATGGTCTTGGTCAAGAAGTCCTGGATCGTCGCGGCCTGGATCGGCGTCTTGCCCTCGGCCCGGAACTCCTCCCGGTTGAGGGGCGGGCCGATGATGCCCTCGCCGACGGGTCCGTGGCAGAGCATGCAGTTCTGCGCGTAGAGCTGGGCGCCGTGGGCGGCCTGTTCCTCCCGCGCCGCGGCCGACGCCTTGCTCATGCGCTGGCTCTCCATGAGCCAGTACCCCTGGATGATCAGGATCAGCGCCCAGAGGAGGGCCAGGGCGACCACTTTCCGCTTGCTCAAGGCTGCGACTCCTTTCCGCGCGGGCGGGCTTCAGTCGTCTTCGTCGGCCTTCTCCAGCGGGCGGCCCGTGAAGCGCTCCACGGTGTCGACCGCCCACAGGCACAGAAAGATCACGATCATGACGGCCAAAAGCTCGACGGACTCGAGGACCTCGAACATCGGGCTGCACCTCCTTGCCGCACCGGGTCCCGGCTTGGACCCCTGCCACCCACCGGCCGGCCTCGGCGTGGCCTCTCCCACGGGCCCAGCCGCGCCGGACGAACCGGCCGGCGGCCGGCCCTCGCCGCCGGCACGGCTTCCGGCCTCCCGGCCGTCAGGACACCGGCGTCAACTGGTCGGGGCTGAAGGCCGTGCGCTGCTGGACGCGCCCGGTGTCGACCCAGACGTTTCCGGCGGCGTCGATCTCGATGGGGAAGTAGTCCATGGGCCGCGGCGCCGGGCCGCCGATCTTCTCCCCAACCTTGTTGAACTGGGAGCCGTGGCACGGGCAGCAGAAGCAGCCGCCGGCGTCGGGCCGCTCTTCCGGCTTCCAAGGCACCGTGCAGCCCAGGTGGGTGCACCGCCAGTAGAGGGCGATCATGCCCTGCTCCACGTGCACCAGGTAGAACTTGCCCGCGTCGACCTTGGTGACGGTGCCCACCGGGTAGTTGGACGCGGGGCCGATGTTGATCTTCTGCCCGAAGAAGCCGACCTTGCGGGGCCAGAAGTAGTTGCCGAACTGGCCGGCGAACTGGCCCAGCCAGAGCAGGGCCGAACCCCACAGGGCCCAGTGGAGGAAGGTCCGGCGGGTGACCGGTTCCTCCCGCCGGGCCGCCGCGGCACCGCCGTGCCCGCCGGCCCGGGCCGCGGGACGGGCGGCGCCTCCACCGGCAGCGGCACCGGCGCCCGCCGCGGCACCGGCTCCGGCACCCCGGGCCGCCGCGGCCTTGGCCGCAGCCGCCTTGGCCGCCGCGGCTTTGGCGGCCGCCAGCTTCTCCGGATCGACCTTGGGCTTGGGGGCAGCGCCCTCACCGGCAGGCTGCGCGCCGCCGGCGGCGCCGGTTCCACCCGCCGGTCCTTCGGCCGCCGGCGCGGGGCCTTGGGCTCCTCCGGCCGGTTCGGCCTGTCCCTCCCCGGTCTCCGGGCTACGCTCGCGATCCTCGGCCATCCGTCAATCCCTCCAGCACCAAGAACATGCCACCGAATGCCGACTCCGCCCGCCGCCGGTCAGTGGGGCGGCTCCAGCTGCCACGGCCAGACCAGGTGCAGGCTCTCGCCGCGGAAGCCGGTCCCGATGATGGTGAGGACGAAGTAGGACGCGACGAAGACGGTGAACAGGGCGATGATGGTCTCCCGGGTGTTGGCCTGGTAGCGCCGCCGGACGATGGCCGCCAGCCCGCCGGGCACGGCCGCCATGACGATCAGCGGGACCACCACGCCGGCGATGTACTCGACGATCTGGGCGTTGGCGTGGATCGCCTCGGGGCTCATGAAGAGCCGCATGATGGCGGCCACCAGGCCGCGGGTGCCGATGTAGTCGACGCCGCCCACGCTGACCGCGAAGAAGGCGTCGAAGAGGATCAGCCCCAGCACGATCAGCGACGTGTAGACGAAGGAGAACTTGAAGATCTTCAGGCCCTTGGGACCCGAGAACCACACGCCGGTGTCCGACGGGTCGGTGTCGATGTAGGGGATGGCGGCGATCAGCACCAGGGCCAGGCCCGGCACGATGACGCCCGCCAGGCTCGGGTGCATGTGCAGGAGCAGCTCCTGCAGGTTCAGGAAGTACCACGGCGCCTTGGCCGGATTGGGCGTGTGGGTCGGATTCGCCAGTTCCAGCAGCGGCGCCTTGATCAGGATGGCCAGCAGCGACAGCCCGATGGTGTAGATCAGGGCCCCGACGAACTCGATCAGCAGCAGGTGGGGCCAGACCGTGACCTGCTCCTTGGGATTGGGCCGCTGCGGCTCCCCGCCGGTCGCGGTCGTCGCCGGTTGTGGCTGTGCCACGGGACTTCCCTCCTCATGCCCTACCGGTGATGCCGTGTCGCGCTGGCGGCGCCCCGCGGCCCGGGGCCGGAGGACGCCGCCCTTCAGTCGGCCTCAAGGCGGCTTCGAGCCGGCTTCGAGCCGGCCGGATACGCCGTCAGCGGGAGAAGCCGTCCTTGCGCACCCGCCAGAAGTGCATGCCCATGAACACGGCCGCCACCAGCGGCAGGGCGAAGACGTGCAGCGTGTACCAGCGGATCAGGGTGTTCTGGTTGATGTCGTAACCGCCGATGAGGAGGAACTTCAGCTTGTCGCCGACGAAGGGCGTCGCCCCCGCCATGTTGGTACCCACGGTGACGGCCCAGTAGGCCAGCTGGTCCCACGGCAGCAGGTAGCCGGTGAAGCTCATCAGGAAGGTCAGGACCAGCAGGATGACGCCGATCACCCAGTTGAACTGCCGGGGCGGCTTGTAGGCACCGGTGTAGAAGACCCGTACCATATGTAGAAACACCAGCAGCACCATGGCGTGGGCCGCCCAGCGATGGATGTTGCGGAAGAACTGGCCGAAGGCGACGGTGGTCTCCAGGTCCTCGATGCTGAAGTAGGCCTGGGGCACCGACGGGATGTAGTAGAACATGAGGATGACGCCGGTGACCGTCAGCAGGATGAACATGAAGAAGGACGTGCCGCCGAGACCGAAGGTGTAGCGGAACGTCAGCGCCTGGCGGGTGATCCGGCCCGGATGCAGGTGCAAGAAGAGGCTGTTCAGGACCGCCAGGCCGCGGGTGCGCCGGTCCCGCGGGTACGGGTTCATGTACATCGACTTCCAGAGGGCGCTGTTGAAGATCCAGTCGGCAAGCCGTCCGATCAGCGACTTGCGCCCCCCGGACGCCGGCGGCTGCTGCTCCGGTGTATCAACCCGGCTCAACGGGAAGCTCCTCCTTCCGCCCGACAAGTCTTGCCGCCCCCGGGGCGGGTTGGGGCGACGGGGACCCGGTCCCCGGCAGGGGGCAGCGCCCGGCGACGGGAGGAACGGGCGCTGCGCGGCGGCGCGGTGGCGGGGCCGGACCGGGCGGGCCGCTGCAGCGCCGGGGCGTGATCCGGCCGGCAGGGCGGATGTCCTGCTGGGGCCGAACCGCGGCCCGGCGCCCACCGCGGCGGCGAGCCGGTTCGCGGCGGGACCCCGCACGTCTACCACTTCACACTACACAAAGAGCCTTTCCACCCGCAAGGGTTGCACACCGGATTATGCCGGGACCGGCTCCGGTCGCCATCCGATCTCGTCCGCGCCCCGGCCAGGCCGCCCGGCCGGGTTCCTCCGTCGCCGGGACCGGCAAAAGCCGTGAAGGGTGCCGGGGCGAAGGTTCCCGATCCAGGACGATAGTATTCCCTCCCGCGCCAGGATCCCGTGCCACGCCCTGTCAGCGGGGTTGCATCCCCGGCGGCGGTGGCGCAACCTGCAGGGGGGGCGATCCCAACTCGCCCCCGGGTGTCTTTCCGGCCGGCAGGAAATGGACGACCCGTAGCGAATCCCGGCCAAGTGGGCGAACGCCTACATATGGTGTTGGATCGTGTCGCGGCGCCTAGATGTTGTTGTATGGGCGCCGCATCGTTGCCGGTGGTACGGGCCGGCTGCGCCGGCGCCGGCATCGACGCGACGCCCGCCCGGCTCGCCGGCAAGCCGCGTTCGTCCGATCCGGTTCGGGGCAGGGGGTGAGCCGGTGCGTTGCCCGCGCTGCCACGCACCCGATACCCGGGTGCTGGACTCCCGGCCGACGGAGGAGGGGATGGCCGTTCGCCGGCGGCGGGAGTGCCAAGTCTGCGGGGAGCGATTCACCACCTACGAGAAGGTCGAGGCGACCCCCCTCCTGGTCATCAAGAAGGACGGCCGGCGCGAGCCCTTCAATCGCGACAAGGTGTTGCGGGGCATGCTGACCGCCTGCGAGAAGCGCCCGGTGGAGCTGGAGCGCCTCCAGGCCATCGCCGCCGAGATCGAGCGGGAGCTCCGCAGCCGCTTTGACAAGGAGGTCGAATCCCGCGTCATCGGCGAGATGGTGATGGAGCGCCTCCGGCGCCTGGACCAGGTGGCCTACGTCCGCTTCGCCTCGGTCTACCGCCAGTTCAAGGACATCGAGACCTTCCGCCGCGAGCTGGAC
>DATCLH010000260.1:0-16537 GCA_036564035.1 Thermaerobacter sp. | reverse complement strand
CACGAAGGTCGACACGGTGGACGACCCGGCCTGGCTCGATCTGGTGGAGGAGGACGTGCGCGCCCACCTGCGGGGGACGTTCCTCGAAGGCGCGCCCCTGGTGCGGGTGGCTCCGCCGGCGGGTCTTGGCCTCGACCGGCTTTTGGCGGCGCTGGAGGAGGCGGCCGCCCGCGTCCCGGCGCGGGACGCCGGTGGCCTGGTCCGGCTGCCCATCGACCGGGTGTTCACCGTGGCAGGGTTCGGTACGGTGGTGACGGGCACCCTGGTGGCCGGCACCCTGACGACGGGCGTGCGGGTGGTGATCGAGCCCGGCGGCCTTTCCGCCCGCGTCCGCCAGCTGCAGGTCCACGGCCGGACGGTGGAGCAGGCCGTGGCCGGGCAGCGGGTGGCCGCCAACCTGGCCGGGGTCGACCACCACCGGCTCCAGCGCGGGCAAGTGGTGCTGCAGCCCGACACCCTGGCCGCGACGACCTGGCTCGCCGGGCGGGTCCGGTGGCTGGAGCGAGCCCCCTGGCCCCTGCGCCACAATGAGCGGGTGCGCGTCCACGCCGGCGCCGCGGAGGTCCTGGGGCGGGTGCGGCTGCTGGACCCGGCCCGCCCGTGGACGCCGGGGGAGTCGGGGTGGGCCGCCATCCGTCTGGAGTCGCCCCTGGTCGTCGCCCCGGGCGACGGGTTCGTCCTGCGCACCTACTCCCCGCCCCGCACCGCCGGCGGCGGCGTGGTGGCCGACACCGGCCGGCCCTGGAACCGCCGGCAGGCGCCAGGTCACTGGCTGGCCGCCTTCTTGCCGGACGAACCGGCCCGGGCCGTCGCCGCGCGCCTGGCCTGGGCGGGGCGGCCGCTGTCCCTGGCCGATCTGGGACGGGCCGTCGGCCAGCCCAGGGAGCGAGCCGCCGCGTGGCTGGCCCAGGCCCATAAGGCCGGTTCGGCGCGCCCCCTGGGCCCGGACGTGTGGGTGGCGCCGCCGGTCCTGGACCAGCTCACGGGCCGCCTGGAGGCGGTGCTCGACGCCTTTCACCGGGAGCATCCCCTGGAGCGCGGGATCCCCCGGGACGCCCTGACCCACGCCCTGGGGATCGGCGACGACCCGGCCGTCGCCCAGGCCCTCCTGGACCACTGGCTGGGCGAAGGCCGGCTGGCGGTGGACGAGGACCGGTTCCACCGGCCGGGCTGGCGCCCCGCCGCCGACGCCCGCGGCCAGGAGCGGCTGGACCGGCTGGAGGCGGTCTACCGGGAGGCCCACCTGGCGCCGCCCGACAGCGTCGAGGCGGCCGCAGCCGCGGCGGGCTTGCCGCCCGGCGAGGCCCAGGCCCTGGTCGCCTTGCTGGAGCGCCAGGGACGGCTCGTCCGGGTGGCGCCGGGGCTCTGGTTCACGCCGGAGGCCCTGGCCGACGCCCGGGGCCGGCTGGAGGCCCTGCAGCGGCAGGCGGGGCCCTTCACCGTGGCCCAGGCCCGGGACGCCCTGGGCGTGACCCGGAAGTGGGCCCTGCCGTTGCTGGAGTACTTCGACCGGCAGCGGTGGACCCGGCGGGAGGGCGACCGGCGCCAGCTGGTGGGAAGTCCGGACCCCGGCAGGGACGGTTCACCGGGTAAGGGCGCACCGGGCAAGGGCGATTGAAGACACCGAGCGGCAGCGCGGCGGCGTGGGGGCGGGTGGCGCCGGCGGCCGGCAGACCGGCGGTGGGGGGAGGGGGCCGGCGGCGCCGGCAGGTGGCGGCCGTCGTGGCAGCCGCTCGAGGCGGGCGCCGGCCAGGATTGGGACCTGGGGACAGGTAGGAAGTGTCACCGGCGACACCGAATCCCAAGGCGGGAAGCACCAAGGGACAGTGGGGAGGACGGATCGGTGGGTCAAACGGGGGGTTCGCCACGCGGCGTCAAATCCTACGGCTTCTTTGAGATGCTCCAGCGCTTCCGCGCCTACCGCCGGTACTGGCTGGCCATGGCCGTCTCCTGGGCGGGCGACCGCTTCAGCGCCGTGGCGCTGGCCACGCTGGTGCTGGACCGGTTCCCAGAAGAGCCCATGGCCATCGGCATCGTGCTGATGATGCAGCACCTGCCCCAGGCCGTCTTTGGCCTGCTGGCCGGGGCTCTGGCCGACCGCTGGCCGCGGCGCCGGGTCATGGTGGTCAGCGACCTGATCCGCGCGGCGGTGGTGCTGCTGGTCCCGCTGGCCGATGAGCTCTGGCAAGTGTACCTGGCCGCCCTGGCCCTGGGAACGGCCAGCACCTTCTTCTTCCCGGCCTGGCGCAGCACCTTGCCCAGCGTGGTCAGCCGCGATGCGCTGCTGGAGGCCAATGCCTACCATTCGGCGACCCGGTCTTTCATCGACATCCTGGCGCCGGTGGGGGCCACGGCCCTGATCGCGGCGGGGCGGGCCGTCCACCCGGTGCTCTACATGGCGCCGGCCTTCTGGCTGGACAGCCTCTCCTACCTCATCTCGGCCTCCCAGCTGGCCCGGTTGCCGCTGGACGACCGGGACCGGTCCGCCCCACGCACCTCCGGGCGCGGGGCGGCCGGGGTGTGGCAGGACGCGCTGGCGGGCTTGCGCTACCACCGCCAGAACCGGACGGTGTGGGCCCTGCTGCTGCTGATGGGCAGCTTCGCCTGGGGCGCCAACGGCGCCAATGCCCTGATGCAGAAGGCGGTCCCGGCCCTCCTGGGCGTGCCGCCCGAGCGCTGGGGGGTACTGCTGGCCGCCATGGGCCTGGGGATGATCGCCGGCAACGCCATCGTGGCGCGCCGCGGCAAGATCTGGCCCCGCCGGGTGATCATCGGCCTCGGTTACCTGGGGGCGTGGCTGGCCCTGGTCATCCTGGCCGGCACCCGGGACTTCGCCGTGGCGATGGGCGCCTACGTGCTGATGGGCGTCAGCAACGCGGCCTTCCTGGCGCCCCAGGTGGCCTGGGTCCAGGAGGCGACCGATCCCGTCTACCTGGGGCGGGTCGAGGCGACCCGCAACGCCCTGATCTACCTGGGCATGACGGCCAGCCCCCTGCTGGCCGGCTGGCTGGAGCAGGCCCTCGACTCCCTCTCCGGGGCCATGTGGGGCATGTCCGTGCTCTTCCTGGTCCCGGCCGTGCTGTCCTTCGTCCACCCGGCCCTGCGCCAGGCGCCGGCGCCCGCACCCGCGCGGGCGGCCAGCGGGGCGTGACCGGGGCCGGGGGCCAGGGGCGCCAGCCTTCTTCCGGCACGGATCGGGCCCGACGCGGATCGGGTCGGGGGGTCCGGGCGGAGGCTGTCAAGGCGTCGCGGCAGGCGGCCGGATGGGGCCAGGCCCGGGACGGGGGCGAGCCGCCGCCCGTCAGACCCGGCCGCCGTGCCGGCGGATGATGGCCGCCGCCTGGTCCCGGCTCTGGCCCCGGTCCAGGGGGACGGTGAGCAGGTAGGGCATGTCCCCCACCAGCTCGTCGTCGGAGAGGCCGCTGACCGCCGGCGACATGGCGGCCAGGGCCCGCCGGTCGCGGTTCATGGCGCCCGTCAGGGTGTCGGGGACGGGCTGGTCCCACTGGTCGCCCCGTTCTTCCCGCACCGGCTCCAGGCGGTCGATCTGGACCCCATGGTAGCCGGCGGCCCTCAGGTCCTCGGCCGCCCGCTGGGCGCTGTCGGCATCCCGGAAGCTGGCCAGAACGGCCGGCTGCTCAAAGTGGGGCTCGCCCCGCAGGGCGCCCGGCTGGGGGATCGGGGCGGGGCCGTCATCCCGCCCGCCGGCCGGCGGCCGGTCCCCGGGGCCGGGTTCGTCCGGTCCGGGCTCGTTGGGTCTCCAGCGCATCCCTCATCCTCCTTCAAGGGTGCTTCAAGCCGCCTGCGCGGCCGTGGCCGGAGCCGAGGTGCCTTCTCGCGGGCTGGGAGCTTGCGGCCCCGCTCCGCGAGCGGCGATGGAACCAGCCCGTTCCGCCGCGGCGGCAAAGCCCTGCGCAATCCGCCAGGGGTGGCGGGACCCCGGGATACGGCGACGGTCCACCGGCAGGGGGAGACGTCGCCCCCGGGCCGCCGTTCCCAGTGTTCCCCCACCCGCTTGCCGGCAGCAGGCGGGCCGGTGCCGCCCGTGCCGGCAGGAGGGACCCGGGGGGTTCCGCCGACCCGCCGGGCGCTGGCAAGGAAGCGGCTTCAAGGGGCCGGGGCGCGGTGATATAATCGGCTTCGGACTTTTGGCCCCCGGCGCCCGCCGGGCAGCGGCCCGCGGGGCCGTCCCGGCCGGCCGTGGGGCGGCGCAGCGCGGGTCACGGCGAGGGTGTGGAGGGGACGCGGCCACCGGAGGCACCCAGGCCGGGGCCGCCTTTTTTGTGCAAGGATGACGTTGCAGGGAGGGGGCGGCGGCATGCGAGCGCGCCGCAGGTGGCGGGCGGTGCTGACCCTGATCCTGAGCCTGGCGATCCTGGGGGGCATCGCCGCCTGGACGCTGGCGGATTTCAAGCTCCAGAACCGCATCAACCGCGGTCTCGACCTGGCCGGCGGCGTGCGGGTCGTCCTGCAAGGGGTGGACAAGCCCGGCAATCCCGTCACGCGGGAGAAGATCGACGACGCGGTGGAGATCATCCGCAACCGCGTCGACGCCCTGGGCGTCGCCGAGCCGGTCATCCAGCGCCAGGGCGAGGACCGCATCGTGGTGGAACTGGCCGGGGTCAAGGACCCCCAGGAGGCCATCGAGACCATCGGGCGCACGGCGCGGCTGGAGTTCCGGGGTCCCGACGGCAGCGTGGTGGTGACGGGGGACCAGCTGGTGGCGGGCGGCATCCAGGTGGCCGCCGACCAGGCGGGCCGCCCGGTGGTCCAGCTGCAGTTCAACGCCGAGGGCACCGAGAAGTTCGCCGAGGCCACCCGGAAGTTCTACCGGCAGCCGATCTTCATCGTCCTGGACGACCAGGTGATCTCCTCGCCGACGGTCGAGGCGGTCATCACCAACGGCCGGGCCGAGATCACCGGCATCCCCACCTTTGACGAGGCCCAGCGGCTGGCCGTGGCCTTGCGGTACGGCGCCCTGCCCGTCGACCTGCAGGTGGTGGAGAACCGGACGGTGTCGGCGACCCTGGGCGCCGACTCGCTGCAGCGCAGCGTCCAGGCGCTGATCGTGGGCGGCACCGCGGTGGCGGCCTTCATGCTGGTGATCTACCGGATCCCCGGCTTCTGGGCCGTCGTCGCCCTGGCCGTCTACATGCTGATCACGGCCGGCGCCCTCTACGGGCTCAACGCCACCCTGACCCTGCCGGGCATCGCCGGGTTCGTCATGTCGGTGGGCATGGCCGTGGACGCCAACGTGCTGATCTACGAGCGGATCAAGGACGAGCTCAAGGCGGGCAAGACGATCCGGGCGGCCCTGGACGCCGGCTTCCGCAACGCCTTCTCCGCGATCCTGGACTCCAACCTGACCACGCTGATCGCGGCGGCCGTCCTCTACGGCCTGGGCACCGGACCCGTGCGCGGCTTCGCCGTGACCCTGGCCGTCGGCGTGGTGGCCAGCATGTTCACCGCCATCACGCTGACCCGGTTCTTCCTCCGCAATCTGGTGGACGCGGAACTCTTCCGGCAGCCGGCCCGGCTGTTCGGCGTGAGGGGGGAGGCGCGGTGAAGGGGTTCTCCTTCGTGCGGACCCGCGGCATCGCCTTCGCCCTGAGCCTGCTCCTGCTGGCGGCCGGGATGATCGCCTGGGCGGTGCGCGGCCTGAACTACAACGTGGAGTTCACGGGCGGCGCGGCCTGGACCCTGCGCTTCGAACAGCCCGTCACCGCCGGCGCGGTGCGGGACGTCCTCCAAAGCCAGGGGATCGAGGATCCCATCGTCCAGCTGGCGGAGGGCGACCGGGTGGTCTTCCTGCGGACGCCCCACGTGGACCAGGCGACCCAGCAGAAGGTGCTGGAGGCGCTGGAGAAGCAGGTCGGCCCGGTCCGCCTGGAGCAGTTCGACAGCATCAGCCCCGTCATCGGCCGGGAGATCAAGGAGAAGGGCCTGCTGGCCCTGGGGCTGGCCACCGTGGGCATGATCGTCTACATGACGGTGCGCTTCGAGTTCTGGTTCGCGGTGGCGGCCATCCTGGCCATGCTCCATGACGTGTTCATGGTGGTCGGGCTGTTCGCCCTGCTCCAGTGGCAGGTGGACTCGTCCTTCATCGCGGCGATCCTGACGGTGTTCGGCTACTCCATCAATGACACCGTGGTCGTCTTCGACCGCATCCGGGAGAACCTGCGGCTGCGGCGCAAGGAGCCGCTGGACGAACTGGTCGACCGGTCGATCCGGCAGGTGCTGCGCCGGTCGCTGTTGACCGGCACCACGACCCTGCTCGCCCTGGCTGCCGTGTTCGCCTTCGGCGGCGAGACGATCCGCGCCTTCTCGGGGGCCATGTTCTTCGGGATCCTGTTCGGCACCTACTCGTCGATCTTCGTGGCCAGCCCCCTGTGGTACATCCTGCGGGAGCGGGCGGCCCAGCGGCAGGCCCAGGCCCGGGCGGCCGGCTGAACGGATCGGCCCGCGCGCCGGGGGGACCAGGCGACCCAAGAAGACACCCTGCCTTCCGGGAATCCCGGAAACCACCGTCGCCGAGAGAAGCCGGCAACCACCGGACCCTGGGTCCGGTGGTTTTTTTGCTTGGGGCGCGGCCAGACTAACCTGCGCCGCCGGTTCCGCGGGCCGCGCTGCGAGCACCCGGCGATCGCCGGGCTGGATCGCCGGGGGTTCGTGTCGGGCCGGGCGGCCGTCGCGGGCGGGCCGGTTCGACCAGCGGCCGGGGCGGATCGCCGGTTCATCACGGTGGGCGGGGGTGTGGTGCGATGCAGGATTACGCGACCCTCATCCGGCATGAGGGCAATCGCCATCTGTTCGAAGCCGTGGAGATGTCCATTATCGCCCAGCTCTGGGGCGAACCCCTGCACCTCCACGCCGAAGGCGTGCGGGGGACGGGCAAGACCACCATCCTGCGGGCGGCGCGGCGCATCCTGCCCCGCATCGAGCGGATCCGCGGCTGCCCGTACAACTGCGATCCCCAGGCCCCCCATTGCCCACTCCATGCCCACTGGACCCCCGATCAGATCGCCGCCCACGGTACCGAGTGGATTCCGATGCCCTTCCGGGAGATCTCGCCGTCGGCCAAGGTGGGCACGGTCACGGGCAGCCTGGACCTGGCCCGGCTGACCGACGCCACGCGCCCCGAGGCGGCCCTGTTACCCGGGACCCTGGCCCAGGCCCACCGGGGGATCGTCCTGGTCGACGAGATCAACCGCCTGGCCGACGTGGCGCCCGAGCTGGCCGACTGCCTGCTGGACGTGATGGGGACCAAGCCGGGCCGTCTGCAGATCGAGGAGACCGGTCTGCCGCCGGTGGAGATCCCGGTGCGGGTGGCCGTGTGGGCCGCCTCCAACCCCGACGAGGAACCGGGACCGCTGGAGGAGATCCGCCGGCAGCTGTCCGATCGCTTCGATCTCGTCCTGGACGTGCGCCGGCCGGGGGAGCCGTGGCTGGTCAAGCGGATCCTGATGCTGGGCGAAGCCCGGGCGCGGGCCGCCGCCCAAGGGTCCCGGGCGGCCGCGGCGGCGACCCGGGCGGGGGCCGGTGGAGGGGCGCCCTCCCTGGCGTCCCAGTTAGGGGACGGGGCGGCCAAGGCCGCCGCTGGCGCTCCGGGCGGTGCGGCCCAAAAGGCTGCCACGGGCCGGGACGAACCGGCCCCCGGGCCGGCCGGTACGGGCGCAGACGCCCGGCCGGGGGCCGCCCCGCCGGCCGGGCAGGCTGCCCCCGCCGCGGGCGACCCGCACGCCACCGCGGCGGATGGGGTGTCCGGCGCCACGGCGGCGGGTGGCCGCACGAACGGCTGGTCTCCGGCCGGCACCCGGGGCGAGGGCCCGGACGCGCTGGCGGGTGACGGGCACGATGCCTCCAGGGCGGCGGCGGGGGCCGCCGTCACCGCGGGTTCGGCGGGGGCCGCCGTCTCCGTGGGATCTACGGGGGCCGTCGTCTCCGGCGGGTCCAGGACGGCGGCAGGAACCCCGCCCGTCACCACCGGCGGCCCGGCCCCATCCGCCCCGACCCCACCGGCCGATGACGAGTGGAGCCGCCGCTGGCGGGACGCGGCGGCCCGCCGGCCGGAATTCCCCGAGGCCCTTCTGGACCTCCTGGCGGAGATCTACGTCCAGTTCCGGCTGGAGAGCCTGCGGGCCCTGGAGGCCTGGCGGCACGGGGCCGCGCTGTACGCCGCCCGGTCGGGCCGGCGCCAGGTCCTGCGGGCCGACATCCTGGAGATCGCGCCGGCGGTCCTCCGTCACCGGGTGGAGGCCGGCGTGCTAAGCGAGATCCTGGAGTTCCTGGCCCGGGAGGGCGAGGCCAAAGACGGGAGTGACGCAGCCCCCGGCACCTGGAACAGCCGGGATCCTGGGAACCGGGCGGCGCTGGCGGGCGATCCCTACGGGGGGCGCGCCTGGCAGGCCGTTCCTGGCGGTGGCGTGGCCCGGGCCGAGGCCGGCGACGTTCCGGGCGCCCCGCCGGCAGGGGACGAACAGGACGGGGAGGGGGCGGCCCGGCCGGTGGGGGCCGGCTGGTCCGGCGGCGACACGGGGCCGGGCGGCGTGTGGAGCCGGCTCAGGGGAATGCTGGCCCGGGCCGCCGGCCACGGGGCCGGGGGCCTGAACCCAGCGGCGACGCCGCCGGCTGCGGCGAGCCGGGCCGCCGCGGGGGGTGCGGCCGGGGCTCCCGGCGGCGGGTTCTCCTCGGCCGCCTACGGGGGACCCCAACCCGGACCGGGGCGGGGGGCCGCCGGTTCCGCGGGCACCGACGGACCCTACGGCTCCTTCGGCACCGGCAGCCCCTTCGGCAGCCTGGGGCTGGCCGCGGGCGGCACCGGTGGCCCGGCCCAGGCCGGTTCGGGGGCCGCTGGCAGCCCCCTCCGGCCCGGCGCCCGGGAGGGCACCACGCCGCCCCACCGGGCCCGACCCCTGCTGGAGCTGACCCGGGACCGGGCCATCCGGTCCTGGGGCCGGCCGTGAAGACCTGGGTGGCCGGCCTGGAGCGGCTGACGGAGCGCCTGGGCCGGCAGGCCGACCTGACGGCCCGCCTGATGCACGCCCTGCCCCAGGGGGCGGCGGGCATCGGCGAGGCGGCCGTCGCCAGCACCTGCGTCCACCTGCTGGTGGTGGGCAGGCCGGGTGTCGTCCAGGTCCTGCGAGAGGCCGATGCGGGCCGGGTCTTCTATGGCCGCTCCCGGCCCGGCCAGATCCTCCACATCGACGTCTTCCACGCCGACGGGGAGGTCGACCACCGCCTGGTGGCGCGCCAGCTCACCCGGGCGGCCCGGATCTACGCCCGCGACGCCGGGGCGTACCGGGTGGCCGGGCTGCCCGTCGAGCAGATCCCCGATTACATCGACCTGCAGACCGGGACCGGCGGCGGCCGCGTCTCGGGATCGCTGATCTACGGCCGCCGCCTCTCCTTGCGCCTGGCCCACCGCAACCACGTCCACCTGGCCATCGGCCTGCCCCGGGCCCTTTGGGGCTATGCCGTCTACGCCGTGGCGGCGGTGGAGGAGGCGGTGCTGCAGTCGGGCCTGGAACTGCGGCGGATCGACGCGGTGGAACTGGTCGACGGGCAGGGCGGCGCTCCCCTGGACCTCAGCGATTACGAGACCGCCTCCGACTCCCTCCTGCGGGAGGAGGGCCGTCCCCGCCCGGCGGGCGAGGCCGGCGCCGGTTGGGGCTGGGGCGGGCGGGGGTCCGCCCGGGGCGGCCCGGCGGCCGGACGGCCTGGAAACCCGACCGGCGGGTTTCCGTCCCCGCCGGGTGCGGGCGGGAACGGGCCGGCCGACCTCGGGGTAGCGGGGGGCGCCGGCGGCCCGGCCGCGGTGGGCGGCGGCGGTCCCGACGGCTGGGCCGCCCCTGGCGACGTGGCCGTCACCGGCCCGGCGGCCTGGGGGCCCGATGGGCGGGGGCCGGGCGACCCAGGGACCGCAGGTCTCGGGCGGCCCCACCGCTTCACCGGCCCGGCGGCCTGGCGGGAGGTCCTCCTGGACGACGGCGACGGCGAGCGCCCATCCGGGCGCCGCCGGAGCGCTGAAGGCGCCGCCCCCGGCCGCGGGGGCCGTCCCGGGCTCCGGTCCCTCTGGCGTCCGTGGTGGGGCCGGGGGTATGGCCTCTCCGGCTGGGAGGGTGCCGGCGGGGCGGCCGGTGCCGGCCGGGACGGGACCCGGTCCCCGCAGGGCGCCGGTGGGCCTGGCACCGGCGGGATCCCCGGCGACGACCGGCCTGGCCGCGGCCGTTCCTACGACGGCCCGCCCGGCGACGGGAACCTGGGGGCCGGCGACGGGACGGTCCGCCTCCCGGAGGGGCCCTGGCCCGTTTCGCCCACGGCCGGCGGCGCCGCCGGCCAGGGGCGGAAGGAGCCTGGGCCGGGCATGGGCAACGAGACGGTCCACGGCGATGGCAACGGGCTTGGGCCGGCGGGCGGGGGGGAGCCGGCGGCCGGCGGGCCCCCGGGCGGCGACGCGGCCGCCCACCGGTTCCACCGGCAGGGGCTTCTGGCCCGCTCCCTGGACTGGCTGCGGGAGACCGGGGTCGACCTGGGTACCGCCCTGCTGGAGCGCCTGGGTGCCGGCGCGACCCTGCGGGACCTCCAGCTGCCCGGCGCCGGTTACGAAGACCTGCGCCGGTGGCTGACGACCCTGCGGGAGGCCGGCCTGCTGGAACGGGACGGCGAGCGGTACCGCCTGAGCCCGCAGGGCTGGGAGCTCCTGGCCTTGCTCCAGGACGAACCGGCCACCGTGCGCACGGCCCTGCGCCGCCTGCTGCGGGTGCGCCCGGCCCGGCCGGACCCCCGTCCCGGTCACGGGCAGATCGCGGTCTACGACGACGAGCGCGGTCGGCAGGCCAACCGGCGGGTGGTGCGACCCTGGGAGCCGGGGGCGGGCGGCGACGGCCTGGCGGTGGCCGAGTCGGTGACGGCGGCCCTGGCGCGGCGCGGTCTTCCCCTGCGGGTCGGCGCCGAGGACCTGCGCCTCTACCGGCGCCTCCGCCGCCACCCGGTGGACGTCTGCCTGGTGCTGGACGCCAGCGCCAGCATGGCAGGCAGCCGCATCCGGGCGGCCAAGGACCTGGCCCAGCAGCTCCTCGTCTCCACCCGCGACCGGGTGGCCGTCATCACCTTCCAGGAGCGGATCGTCCAGGTCCAGGTGCCGCTGACCCGCAACACCAGCCGGGTCGAACGCGGCCTCAGCCAGATCCAGCCCTACGGCCTCACCCCCCTGGCCCAGGGGCTGGAGGTCGCCCTGCTCTACCTGGCCCAGAGCCGGGCCCGGAACCCCCTCCTGGTGCTCATCACCGACGGCATCCCGACCGTCCCCTACCGGACGGCCAACCCCCTGGAGGATGCCGTCCAGGTGGCCCGCCAGCTGGGCCAGGGCCGGTTCGGCCGGGTGGGGTTCACCTGCATCGGCCTGCAACCCAACGAGCGTTACCTGCGGGAGCTGGTGCGGGTGGCGGGCGGCCGCTTGTACGTGGTCGACGAGCTGGAGCGGGACACCCTGGTCTCCATCGTCCACCGGGAGCGGGCCCAGCGCAAGGAGCGGGCCCGTCCCTGACGGCGCCGGCGATCCGCCGGGCACCCCCGGCGGGTTCTTCCAGGGCGCAGGAACCCTCCCCCGCCTGTCGAAGACCGCCTCCTTGTGGAGGCGATGTCCTTGCCGTCGACGACCTGCGCGCCCTGCCGATCACCGTCCTGCCGCGCCCGTAGGCTGCCCGCCGTTGCCGCTGCCGGCCGTACCCGTCGCCCGCAAGGGGCCCCCGGGGGTGGGGGCGTTCGCGGGCCGGCGTCCTCCCGCGCCCGGCGGGGCCAGGAATGGTCCCGGTTCCGGCCCCGGCCCCGGTCCCGGGTCCCGGGGGCTCCCACCGGGGGCGGCCGGGCGTGAGGGCGCCGGTGCCCGGGCGGCGCTGGCGGGTTCGTCCGGCCGATCCGGCGGTGGTGGCGCGGTTGGCCGAGGCCCTGGGCGTGGCGCCCCTGACCGCCCGCATCCTGGCCGGCCGCGGGTGGACCGATGCCGCCGCCGCCCGGCGGCTCCTCGACGGCCATCCCCTGCTCCACGACCCCTTCCTGCTGCCCGGCATGGAGGCCGCGGTGGCCCGGCTGCGGGCCGCCCTGGCCCGGGACGAGGGGATCCTGATCGTCGGCGACTACGACGTGGACGGCGTGGCGGCCGCGGCCCTGCTCTACCGCGGCCTGAAGGACCTGGAGCCCGAGGCCCGGGTCCAGGTGTACATCCCGGACCGCCACGGCGAGGGGTACGGCGTGCCGCCGGGAGCCCTGGAGGCGGCCACGGCCATGGGGGCGAGGCTGCTGGTCACCGTGGACAACGGGATCGCGGCCCACGAGCCCTTAGCCGAGGCGCACCGGCGGGGCCTGGACGTCATCGTCACCGACCACCACCAGGTCCAGGGGGCCCTGCCGCCTGCGCTGGCGGTGATCAACCCCCACCGGCCGGACAGCCGCTACCCCTGGCGGGGCCTCTGCGGCACCGGCGTGGTCTTCAAGCTGCTCCAGGCCCTCCTGGGGGACGAACCGGCCTCGCCGGCCTGGTGGCAACTGGCGGCCCTGGCCACCGTGGCCGATGTGGTGCCGCTGCAGGACGAGAACCGCACCCTGGTGCGGCGCGGGCTCGCGGAGCTGGCCGCCGCGCCCCTGCCCGGCCTGGCCGCCCTGGCGGAGGCCGCAGGCCTCGGCGACACGCGCCTGGACGCCCACGGCGTGGCCTTCATCCTGGCCCCGCGGCTCAACGCCGCCGGGCGCATGGGCTCGGCCTTTCAGGCCTGGGAGCTGCTGGCCACGGACGAACCCGGCCGTGCCCGGGCCCTGGCCCTGGCCGTCGACCAGCTGAACCGGCTGCGCCGCCAACAGGAGGACCTGGCCCTCGGCCAGGCCTTGCGCCGGCTGGAACGGGGCGAGGGGCTCTACGGCGAGGAGGTCATCGCCCTGGCCCATCCCGGCTGGCACCAGGGCGTCCTGGGGATCGTGGCCTCCCGGCTGGTCGACCTGTTCCACCGGCCGGCCCTGGTGGGCCGGGAGCAGGCCGGCTGGATCACCGGATCGGCGCGCAGCATCGCCGGCTTCCACCTGTTCCGGGCCCTGGCGGCGTGCTCGGAGCTCTTCGCCCGCTTCGGCGGCCACGCCCAGGCGGCGGGCTTCACCCTGCCCGCCGAGCGCTGGGGCGAGCTGGGAAGGCGCCTGGCGGAGGAGGCCCGCCGCACCCTGACCCCGGACCAGCGGGTGCCGATGGTGGAGGTGGACGCCGTGGCGCGGCCGGAGGAGCTGACGGTGGCCGCCGTGCGGGAGCTGGAGCGGCTCGCTCCCTTCGGGGAGGGGAACCCGGAGCCGGTGGTCGCCCTGGCCGGCCTCCCGGCCGTCACGGCCCGCCCGGTGGGCGGCGGCGAGCACCTGCGCCTGGAATGGGAGGGTGGCTGGTCGGCGGTCGCCTTCGGGCTGGGCGAGCTGGCGGCCCAGGTGGCCCAGGCGCGCCACCTGGAGCTGGCCGTCCGGCCGCGGGTGGACACCTTCCGCGGCGCCGAGCGGGTCGAGCTGCGGGTCCAGGACCTGCGGCCGGCGGACGCGGCCCGGGCGGCCTGGCTGGCCGCGGAGCTGGAGCGCCGGCGGCGCTGGACGGAGGCGCTGTACCCCGACCGGGACGCCCTCGTCAAGGTGTACCTGGCCCTGGAAGCGCTGGCGGGCAGCCCGGACCCGGACGGTGGCGCGGCGGAGGCGGCGGGCCGGCCCGGGACGGCCGGGAGCCGGCCGGGGCGCGGGACGGGGACCGGGGACGGTGGGGCTGGGGTGGGGGGGCCGTCGGCAGGTGGCCCCGCACCGGCGCCCCAGGGGCGGCGCCTGCCGGCGCGGCGCCTGCCGGCCCGGCCCGCCGCCCTGGTCGATGCCCTGGCCGCCCGGCTCCCCGGCTGGCCCCGGCACACGCTGCAGGCCGCCCTGGAGATCCTGCGGGAGGCGGGGGTCCTGGGCCCGGCCGGGGAGGAGGGCGCGGCGGCCGGTGCGGCCGGTTCGTCCGGCTCGGGGGCCTCCAGCGATGCAGCGGGGTGGTGGGTCCTGGCGCCCCGGGGCCGGCGGGCCTTCGACCTCAACCGCAGCGCCCGGTATCGGACCGGGATGGCCCGCCGAGAGGTCCTGGAGCGGGTGGCGGCGGCGCTGGCCGCCGGCCGCTGGGCCGAAGCGGAACGAGGGCTGGCCCATCCCCTGGCCCTGCCGTTGCCGGTGGGATACAATGAACTGATAAGAAACGCCAGCACGCCCGCCCCGCCGCCGGAGGCGGAGGCCGGTCCGGCCTGAGGGGCCGCCCGGGTCTGAAGGGGATGGGGTGCGCCGGCCCACCGGCGAAAGGGGGTGTCCAGCCCGTGGCCGTCGAGCTGCAGCCTTCCATCACGCCCGACGAGCTGCTCCAGCGGGCGGGCCGCTACCTGGGGCCCGCCGAGCTGGAGTGGCTGCGCCGCGCCTTCGAGTTCGGCAAGGCGGCCCACCAGGGGCAGAAGCGGGCCTCGGGCCAGGACTTCATCGAGCACCCCCTGGCGGTGGCGCTGATCCTGGCCGACCTGGAGCTGGACGCCGCCACCCTGGTCGCCGCCCTGCTCCACGACACGGTGGAGGACACGCCCGTGACCCTGGAGCAGGTGGAGCGGGAGTTCGGGCCGGAGGTGGCCCTGCTGGTCGACGGGGTGACCAAGCTCAACCAGATCGAGTGGCGCACCCGCCTGGAGGAACAGGCGGAGAACCTGCGCAAGATGTTTCTCGCCATGGCCCGGGACATCCGGGTCGTGCTGATCAAGCTGGCCGACCGGCTGCACAACATGCGGACCCTCGGGGTGGTCCCGCGGGAGAAGCAGATCGCCAAGTCCCGGGAGACTCTGGAGATCTTCGCGCCCCTGGCCCACCGGCTGGGCATGTCCCAGATCCAGTGGGAGCTGGAGGACCTGGCCCTGCGCTACCTGGAGCCCGAGCGCTACCGGGAGCTGTCCGAGCGCATCCCCCGCAAGCGCGCCGAGCGGGAACAGCTGGCCCAGGTGATCATCGCCACCCTGAAGACCCGGCTGGCGGAGGCGGGCATCCGGGCCGACATCCAGGGGCGGGCCAAGCACTTCTACAGCATCTACCGCAAGATGTACGAGCAGGGCAAGGACCTGTCCCAGATCTACGACCTGATCGCCGTGCGGGTCATCGTGGACACGGTGAAGGACTGTTACGGGGCCCTGGGGGTGGTCCACACCATCTGGCGGCCGCTGCCCGGCCGCTTCAAGGACTACATCGCCACGCCCAAGTCCAACATGTACCAGTCCTTGCACACCACGGTGATCGGGCCCCAGGGCGAGCCCTTCGAGATCCAGATCCGCACCTGGGACATGCACCGGACGGCCGAGTACGGCATCGCCGCCCACTGGCGGTACAAGGAGCGGGGGCGGACCGACAAGGACTTCGACGCCAAGCTGGCCTGGCTGCGCCAGGTCCTGGAGTGGCAGAACGACCTGGGCGACGCCCGGGAGTTCATGGAGTCGCTGAAGATCGACGTCTTCTCCGACGAGGTGTTCGTCTTCACCCCCAAGGGGGACGTCATCGACCTGCCGGCCGGGTCGACGCCGGTGGACTTCGCCTTCCGCATCCACACGGAGATCGGCCACCGCTGCGTCGGCGCCAAGGTCAACGGGCGCATCGTGCCCCTGGACTACCGGCTCAAGAACGGCGACATCGTCGAGATCCTGACGAACAAGCAGTCCAGCGGCCCCAGCGCCGACTGGCTGCAGTTCGTCCGCACCTCCACCGCCCGCAGCCGCATCCGCCAGTGGCTCAAGAAGCAGCGGCGGGACGAGAACCTGGAGCGGGGCCGGGCCATGCTGGAGCACGAGCTCAAGGCCCACGGCCTGCCGGTGCGGGAGGTCTGGCGCAAGGATTGGCTGGACGAGGTGGCGGCCCGCTACAACCTGAGCGACGGCGAGGAGCTGCTGGTCTCCATCGGCTACGGCGGCGTGGCGGCGGGCCAGGTGGCCGGCCGGCTGCGGGATCTCTACCGGCGCCAGGTGGCCCGGGAAGGGTCCGAGGCAGCGCCGGCCCTGCCGGAGGAAGGCCGGCGCGCCCGGGTTGCCCCGGCCCGGGGCGCGGGGGTGCGGGTCGACGGCCTGGACCAGATCCTGGTGCGCTTCTCCCGCTGCTGCAATCCCGTGCCCGGCGACCCCATCGTGGGCTACGTGACCCGGGGCCGCGGGGTCTCGATCCACCGGGCCGATTGCAATATGCTCAAGGCGAGTCCCGACGTGGGCCAGCGGCTGATCGACGTCAGCTGGGACCAGGTGGCGGGGCAGGCCTTCCCGGTGGCGGTGGAGATCGACTGCTACGACCGGGTGGGATTGCTCTCGGACATCACCGCCGTGGTGGCCGACACCCGGCGCAACATCCTGGCCGCCCGCACCCGCACCCACCGGGACGGCACCGCCACCATCGACCTGGTGGTGGAGGTCCAGAACCTGGAGCAGTTCGACCAGCTGCGGCGCCAGCTGGAGCGGGTGCGGGACGTGATCCGGGTGCAGCGGGT